>NZ_JASOLS010000270.1:0-241 GCF_030215295.1 Corynebacterium sp. UMB6689
TCAGAACCGAGGGCGAGCGGCACCATGAAGGCACCGACGGCCGCGGCGCTGCCGCCACCCGAACCACCCGGGATTCGATCCAGATCCCAGGGGTTGCGCGAGGGTCCGAAAGCGGAATGTTCCGTGGAGGAACCCATCGCGAATTCGTCCATATTGGTCTTGCCCACGATAGGGAGCCGGGCTTCTTTAATTTTTACGACGACGCTCGCATCGTACGGCGGGCGCCACCCGGCCAAGATTT
>NZ_JASOLS010000271.1:0-241 GCF_030215295.1 Corynebacterium sp. UMB6689
GTGCCGGCCACGAGCGCAGCTCCGCTGGGTAGCAGCGGGGAATCAGGTGCGTACACCAGGAACGAGCGTCCCGCGTGGAAAGCCGCGCATACCCGGGCGGGGCCGGGTTCCGCGGTTCCGGCAGCCCCGCCGGAGGCCGGGCCGGGCTCCGCGGTAAGATCAGCGGGCCAGCCCTCTCCGGGGCCCGTTTCACGGAAATCAAGATGGGCACGAGCTGCCGGGTCAAGGGCATACACCTGTG
>NZ_JASOLS010000272.1:0-240 GCF_030215295.1 Corynebacterium sp. UMB6689
GCGCTCTTTAAGCCACCCGCTGAGCACGTGGGCGGATCTGCCCGGTCGCATGTCTAACAAACGAGCAGGCCCACGCCCGTCCACCAGCGGGGTGAGGTCAACAAGTATGGTCACCAGGTTTGATGCCTGACCTGGTTTTCTGGTGTGTTTCCATACATGTTCATCGACTCCGAGGACGCGAACCCCGTCTAGGTGGCAGGGGTCGCCGTAGACAAGCTGGCGACAGGCATCCAGTGCGAC
>NZ_JASOLS010000273.1:0-240 GCF_030215295.1 Corynebacterium sp. UMB6689
TCGTTAAAATCATAATCGCTCCTGCAGCCACTAAACCGACCAAAAGAGCTTCAATGGATTTTTCTATCAAGATGTTGCCCACCCGGTGCCAATAGTGATCTTTAGGGGCATTCCGCACTAGTAAGGAACCATTGACAAAAGCGGTTAAGAGCAGCCAAATTAAAAACAGAAAGACCAAAGTAATCGACCAAGAAGGATTGACGGTAAATTCTACCATGATCACTACAAAGACAATTTCTA
>NZ_JASOLS010000274.1:0-239 GCF_030215295.1 Corynebacterium sp. UMB6689
TACCACTTGGTCTACATCCCATCTTCCGTCTTCCTAAGAACACCGGAGATGCTCACATCGAGCTCGGCGAAGCCGATGGGTTCTGGGCTTTCCCAGCCGACTCGGGAACGACGGTTCTTGAACGTGGTGCGCGTTTCAGCGACCTTGCCAAGGCCCCGCGCGCGGACGGTGGCACGATCGATCTGACTCGCCTTCCCCTCACCGAAGAGGTTGACGAAATCGTTCTGACCGCGGGTCCC
>NZ_JASOLS010000275.1:0-239 GCF_030215295.1 Corynebacterium sp. UMB6689
GCCCGATTGGTGGATTGATCGTCCGCAAGCCGGGTGCTGCAATCCTGGTTGAGGTCATTGCTGCTTCGGTTTCCGCTGCGCTGGGTTCACAGTGGGGTATTTCGACGCTGTACTCGGGTCTTGCTCAGGGTCTGGGCGCCGAGATCATCTTCGCTCTCTTCGTTTACCGTCGCTTCAGTCTGACGATTGCCGCCCTTTCGGGTGCCGGCGCCGGTGTGGGCGCGTGGATCCTTGAGTTC
>NZ_JASOLS010000276.1:0-239 GCF_030215295.1 Corynebacterium sp. UMB6689
TTTTCAGCGCTGGAGATTTCTGGAGATTTGCCGTCTGCACCATTCTTACCATCTTTTCCGTTGGCTCCCGCAGCTCCTTGAGCGCCGGTGTCACCTTTTAGCCCTTGTGGCCCTTGAGCACCACGTTCACCTTGTAAACCTCTTTCACCTTGGTCACCCTTGTCGCCTTTGTCACCCTTAGCACCATCTTTAATTTCGCCGCTAGCGACAGCTTCTTTACTGGTGTCTGGCTTGCCGTT
>NZ_JASOLS010000277.1:0-238 GCF_030215295.1 Corynebacterium sp. UMB6689
TCCAAGCTGAATGGACTTGCATCATCGCAGATAGACTCGTTACGCGAGTAACCCCTAATTTTCCCCAATGGTTAGCCATTTTAAATAAACTTTCTGTAGGAGCTGCTACCCCAACGCTCTGTAAAATGGATAATTTATTCACTAGTAAATTATCCATATCCTCCCATTGATCTACAGCAATCACTTGTATCACGCGAGACAAAGGCGAAGGACTGAAAGTCAATGCTTGGCTATAAGT
>NZ_JASOLS010000278.1:0-238 GCF_030215295.1 Corynebacterium sp. UMB6689
TCGCGAGTGCCGGTGCGTCCCACGCGCCCGCCTAGTGCCTGGGCCATCGCCTGGAACCCGTAGCAGATCCCGAGGATGGGCACCCCGGCCTCAAAAATATCCTTATCGATTGCGGGCGCACCCTCCGCGTACACGGATGCCGGGCCGCCGGAAAGAATAATGGCCGCGGGGTTTTTCGCCAGCATATCCGCGGCGGACATGGTATGCGGAACAATTTCTGAATAAACGTGTGCTTCAC
>NZ_JASOLS010000279.1:0-238 GCF_030215295.1 Corynebacterium sp. UMB6689
CGGATGCCGGTGACACCCTCGTCTACACGAAGGGACCCGCCTACCGTGAACACGAGCCGGGCGAGACAGGCTTGCGCCACTACGCGGTCTGGGCTTATAAGGGCCGCGACCTTCGTGAGCTTGTCAACAGCCAGCCGGTATTCATGGGAGACACGGTCGTGGTCGTCCCGCCGGTGAACGTTCAGGTGTCCACCATCAAGGGCGCCATTCAGGTGTCTTGGGACCTGCTGCCGGGGCA
>NZ_JASOLS010000027.1:0-29347 GCF_030215295.1 Corynebacterium sp. UMB6689
ACTCACAATGAACATCCTCTCCTACGGACACAAGATCCGTACAAATAGGGTGTCCACTAAACGAGGGTAACCTCAGGTAATGGACACATTCCAACGTGCGAAAGGCCTACAACAGTCTGAACCATCTATGGCGCCAAGGCATGCTCTTTGTCTACATCAATCAACCTAAAGGCGTCTTAGAACCTGCCCGCATCAAATCTACGACCAACAGTCTTGAAGGCGGGATTAACGCTCGCCTGAAAGAGATTGCGCGTGCTCACCGGGGCAGAACAAATGAACACCAGCGCAAAATGCTGGACTGGTGGCTGTACCTAAAAACAGAACTGCCCGACGATCCACTACGCATCGCCAGACAGTCCCACTGGGGCCAGGACCAACTCGCCAAAGTATCCATCCTGACCCACACCGAGAACCAAGCCGACCACGAAACAGGACGACCAGCCCTCTACGACAACGGTATCGACACCGAGTACACCCACTCAATCGCCATCACAATAGAAAACCCCCGCCTCAATGTGAGTCGGGGGACGGAGGGTGAACGGTAACTAGTTCAGACCCGGGATCTGCGGCAGCTTCGGCTGCGGGATGTTAAGACCGAAGATGCGGTTGATGGTCGGGATGAGGCCGTAGGCGGCACCGCCGACGACTGCAATGACGGCGATGATGGGGAGGATAACCTTCGCGCCACGGCTGGAGCCTGCGAAGAAGGCCGCAGCCATATCGTCGGCAGAAGGCTCCTTCGTGTTGGTCGGCTTAGAAGGCTTGGTCGGCTCGGTAGGCGTCGTAGTGGAGCTCGACGGCTCTTCCTCCTTCACGGCCGGGCGGGCGGTCAGCCACTGGTCCGAGTCCAGAACGCCCTGGGTCAGGCGGGTCTCACCAATCCAGCCGTACCACGGGTCCTGCGGCGTGCGGTTATCAAAGCCAGCGCCCATGACCCACTGCAGGTCTCGCGGGAGGAGGCCTTCAGCGCCCTTGGCGTTGCGCAGGATGGGTGCACCGTTGATGAACATCTCCACGGTGTCGGAATCCGGCTTGTTCACCACGGCGATGTGCATCCACTCGTCGGTGGGCACCTCGTGGGACCAGACAGTAGAACCTTCGCCTTCCTTCGGTTCCGCCCACCAGCGCAGCTCACGGAGGTTAGAAATGCCGAACATGACGGTGGGGTCGGTGTCGTCGGATCCGTCGACAAGCTCGGCGATGCTGGAGTCACGGGAGATAGCACTCCCCCAGCCGTGCTCGGAGCCGTTGAAATCCTTCGGAATCTTTACGAAGGACTCGAAGGTGTAGCCCGCGGAGGTATCGACCTTGTTGATCTCAGCGCCTTCCTTGGACCGGAACTCCGCCATCGCGGCCTTGCCGGCTGGGTCGGACCAGTAGAGGGAACCAGAATCGGAAGACAGTGGGTGGTGGTCCTTGGTGTAGGTGATGCGCTCGCCCGTGTTGGAAGGACCACCCTCGCGAACGAGGTCGCCGGCACCGTCGGCACCGAAGGCATCCGGAATGACAGCGCCCTCGGTGGCCACGTCGCCGTCGGCAAGCTGCTTGCCGTCCTTGTTCTTGGTCTGGCCCGGGCGCCAGTGAAAGACGGTCTTGTCGGCCTTCACGAAGTCGTTCGGGCCCTCCGGAAGCTGATCCTTCGGGATGGTGTACGGGGTGTAGCCTTCCTCAGCGATGTCGCGAGCCTTCTGGCCAAGGTCCGGGTTGTTCTCATCGCCGATGGTCCACTCCGGGGCAAAGTCAGCAAAGCGCTCATTGAAGTTCAGCGGCACGTGGTAGCTATCGCCCTTGCCGTCGAGGATGAGCTTGTCGAACTGCGTGAGCTCCTTGGCTGGTTTCTGCGCCACCCACGGGGACAGGGCGGTCATCTCTAGTTCGTTGCCGGAGAGGTCAAACTCGAGAACGCCGAGCAGGCCATTGCCGCCCTGGTAAGCCATCTGGTAGTCCTGCAGGATGCCAATGACGTCGTGGCCAGCGTCATTCTTGTCCACGCGGTAGCCCGCGCCGTGGTGATGTCCGCCCATGGTAAGGAAGATCTGGTCGTTCTTCTTAATGAACTTGTCCCACAGGCCCTGGCCGTAGTCATCGGAGTAGAAGACCTCGCCAGCACCATCGATGTTGAGCACCTCATGGCTGGTGAGGATGACCGGGAGGTCTGGGTGAGCATCGAGAACGCCCTGGGCCCAGTCCAGGGCTCCATCGTCCGCGCGCCAGGCCAGCGCCAAGACTAGGTACTTCTGGCCTTCTGCTTCAAAAATGTGGTACTCAGAGTCGTTGTTCACTGCAGTGTGGCGTTCTCGGAAGGTCTCCGGGTTAGCGTTCTTGGCACGCTCGGCGTTGAAGTAGTGGTTGTAGGGATGCGCTGAACCATCCTGAATCATGTCGTGGTTGCCCGGGAGGATGGAGTAGTTCAGGTCGGAATCATCGAGGACCTTCATGGCTTCATCGGCAACCTTCCACTCGCCGTCGACGTCCGGCTGGTCCACCACGTCACCAAGGTGCGTAGCAAAGTCCATGTTGAGCGCTTCCTGGTTCTTCACCAGCCACTCGACTTGCGCCTTAAAAGGCTCACTGCCGTAGCGCGCCTGGGCCAAATTGCCGGTTTCCGGGGTGGAGTAACGGGAGTAGAACTGGCTGTCCGGCAGCACGCCGATGCTAAAACGTGAGCCCAGGCCTTCTGAAGGTTCGGCAGCAGAGGCCGGGACGACGAGGAACGTACCGGCCACCGAGGCGGTGACCACGGTGCCGAGCAGGCGGCGAGAAGCCATAGTTCTTCCAATCACAGTGAATAAAGCCAAAAGAGACATAAGAAATGTATTCTCCATAGCTTTCCCTCACGTAACGACCGCATGAACGCACGTTTAAATGATTACCCGCCGCTAGGATGAACGCTCATGAGCAATATCACTAAGAAATACAACGTCGACGTCACCCGCGTAGATACCGGTCGCTACCGCGCCACGAATGCCGCAGGTGCGACACTCGAGTTCGGCACGGGCGAAGGACTACTGAGTCCTGTTGAGCTGCTCCTCGCCGCCGTGGCGGGCTGCTCAGCCGTGGACGTCGACGTAGTTACCTCCCGGCGCACGGAGCCGGAGCTTTTCGACGTTCACGTGGAAGGTACCCGCGTCAACGAGGACGGCGCCTCAAGGCTTAGCGACGTCGACGTGGAATTCTCCCTCCGCTTCCCCGATACCGATGCCGGCCGTCAGGCCCAGTCCATGATGGAGCGCCTCGTGCGCATCTCCCACGACAAGGACTGCACCGTGTCCCGCACGGTAGAAAACCCCACCAACGTCACGTTCCGCACGACCCAGCCCTAAGGCTGCACGTTTTAAGCGCCTGTGGGGTGCTTTAAGCGAAAGGGTTGTCGTCGCGCGAGGGGTGCTCCTCCCACGATTCGGCGAAGGGGTTGTCCATGGCTTGCTGCATAGTGTGGGAGCCATCCCCGAATGGGTTGTGCCCGGCATCGGAGCGCTGGCGGCGATAGCGCTCACGATCCGCCTGCGCCATGTAGCCCAGCTCTTCGCCGTCCACCACGAGCCAGGGAAGCGGGCTGGGATCCACCATGCGGCGCGGACGTCCCTGATGCGGTGAGGACAACATAGTGCGGATATCCGTCCGAGCCTGGTCCAGTTCCCCAAGATCCTTTGGACTCATTGAGGTTTTAATAGTCTTGCCGCCGCCGGTTCCAACCACCTCAGCCTTGAGCATGCTAAAAGAAAAGACTCCTGAAGGAATCGAGGGATTGCGCATGTCCACCTTGTCGAAGGCAAGGACGTCGTCATCGTCGAAAACCAGGATGAGCCCTTGCGGGGTGATGTACACCCAGGCCTCGTGCTGCATATCGACGTCTACCCGGTAAAACCCAATGAGCGGCTCGTCCGGCTCCAGCAGCCCATAGGCGTTGAGTTGTATCGTTCCCACACCACCACACTGCGCAAAGCCGTGATCCCACAGGTAGTGCATCTGACCTTGCAGCAACACTTCCCACAAGCCACGAATGAAGTCAGACAGGAGAGCGCCGTACTTATTGGCTAGCGGCTTGTGGATGCGCAGGTAGCCCGAGCGGATCTCAAACACGATCGGGTACGTCAGGGGCAGTGATTCGACGAAAGCCTCATCGATATGCAGGCGGCCATTATTCGCCTCGATGAATTCTTCCGCGGGGAAAAGATGCTCCACCACGAGGGTGTTTCCTTCTTCACGGGTATCGAGGATCCACTGAGAGTTCCGACGGCAGTTCTCGATGTAACCCTGAAGCACCGCTTGCACCTCAGCATCGCTGAACTGCTGGTGGTTCAGCCGGAACACGCTGTCGCCCTGAATGAAACGCATTCTCAGCTCTTCAGCCATACTTATTCCTCCGTCTTATGGGGCTCCGTGCACGTTTATGGCTCTGCGAGGCGCACCTGTGCACCCACCCATACTAATTGTGGTGCAATTTTAGACCATCGTGGCTAAAGTGACTTCAGATACTTTCTTCGGCCCCATCTTTGTCAGCCCACTTGACCCTCGCTAGGAGAACTCCATCATGTCTTTGTCCCGCCGTTCCCTTATCAAAGCCAGTGCCCTCGCGCTGACCGCCGGTGCCATCGGCAGCCAAGCACCCGCTGCGCTCGCCGTGGGTCCAGCTGTGGGCACCATTATTGACTTCTCCGCCGGTGTCCCTTCTGCGCGCGCCATCAAGGCCGCCGGCCACCTCGGCGCCATTCGCTATGTTTCCCAGCGCCGCCCCGGCGCTAACTGGATGCAGGGCAAACCCGTCACGCTGGCGGAAACGAAGGCCAATGCCGCTGTCGGCCTGAAGACCGCCTCCATTTACCAGTTCGGCCGCGCCGAGACCGCCGACTGGCTCAACGGTGCCGCGGGTGCCGCCGTCCACGCCCCGCAGGCCATCGCCATTCACAAGGCCGCTGGCGGGCCGAAGGGCCGCCCGATCTACATCGCGATCGATGACAACCCCACCCGCGCCCAGTATGAGAACCAAATCCGCCCCTACCTCAAGGCCTTCTCGACGGCGCTGAGCGCGGCCGGCTACCAGACCGGCGTGTACGGCAATTACAACGTCATCGACTGGTGTGTCAACGACCGCATTGGCCAGTTCTACTGGATGCACGATTGGGGCTCGGGCGGCAAGATTCACCCGCGCACCACCATCCACCAAAAAGCCAAGAACCAGGCCACCATCGACGGCGTGACCTGCGATATTAACACCGTCTACGCCAATGACTGGGGTCAGTGGACCCCGGGCCAAGGCGCGGTGACACCGCCCAAGGTCAAGGACATCCCGAGCGTACCGGACAACATCCCGCTGCCCAACATCACCCTGCCGGATCCCACTGGTCGCGGCTCCAGTGTGAGCAGTGATGGCATCACCATTGCTGGTTCTTCCATCAGCAATGACCAAGTCCGCGGCGCGGTGGATATCCTCAACACCGTGCGCAAGTCCATGGGCTAAATGCCCCGCAGCGGCGCGGCGCCTTACCGCGCCGCAGAGGTCTTCGAGGCCGACGTTCTAGACGTTGGTTGAGAGGACGGCGCAGAAGAAGACGGCTCCGAAGATGTCGCGGCAGCCGGCGTCGCTGTCGTGGAGGTCGCAGTGGGCGCAGCGCTGGGCGTCGTCAAGCGCGTGGCAACAGCACCAGGATTAGCCAGCGCCTCCTTGTTCAGGTTGTTGCCCTTCACCAGGTTCTTACCGGTGATCTCCTTGCGTACATAGGACGTGAGTTCCTGAGCGCTTCCTTCAATGGACGCAGCCACAACGAAGTTCTCCCCAAAAGATACCGAGGAATGGCGATCCTTGCTGTCCGACCATCCCCACTTAGAGCCCACGACGTCGCTCAGCTTCGCGGTGCCGTAGTTCTGTTGATATCCGTCGGCAGATACAGCATCGGCGTGGGACATAGCTACCAGCACAGGATGGGTCGGATCATCCTCCATGAGCTGAACAATGAACCTCACAACGTCGTACGTAGAGGTCATGGAATGCCCCCAGTCCTCCCCCGCGGACGTGGACTCCAAGCCATATTCCTTAGCAATGGCATCGATGGATCGCGGATATTTCTCAAAGAGCTGTGCGGCACTCTCGTCAGAGGAATCAGCAACCATATCCAACGCTAGGTACTTGTCCTCGAAAGACCCGCGTTCCAGCACGTAGGTTGCGATGTAGAGCTTAATCAAGCTCAGCGCATAGCGCGGCTGGTGTTCAGTGGTCGAGCCCATGTGCATGCCCGTCTCAATGCGGTAATACGTGATGGCCTTGGACTCATCGCCCTTGAGGAACTGACCTACTGAGTCCGGGACAGCAGCCAGCTGCAGCTGGCCTTTCCGATGTGTGATGGGGCCAGGTTTGCGTGCGCTGGTCTGCACTGAACCGCCAGCCGCGGAGTCTTCTTCGTGCGCTGGCGAGCACGCAACGAGAGAGGCTGCACCGAGTACGCACGCCAGAAGGGCGGCGCCAGCTCGCACTGACGCCGCCCTGTGAGAAGGCTGAGAGTAAAACACGATGTTTGATTCTACTCTCTACCGCCTGAAACGGTGTGATTGAGGCGTTTTAGTGATCCACCGGAGCCTCAACACCCACGCCGGTCAGGGAGCGAACCTCCATCTCGGCGGACAGTTCTTCTAGGTTGTCCGGCGGGGTCATGATGGAAACGATCCAGCCGGCGAAGAAGGCCAGCGGGATGGTGACCAGGCCCGGGGAGGACAGCGGGAAGATGGACCAGTCAGCGTTCGGGAACATCGAGGTCGGGGTACCGGAGACTGCCGGGGACAGGAAGATGAGTACCAAGCAGGAGATAACACCGGTGTACATCGACGCCACGGCACCTGCGGTGTTGAATCGACGCCAGTACAGGGAGTACAGGATGGTCGGCAGGTTGGCGGAGGCAGCCACGGCAAAGGCCAGGGACACCAGGAAGGCAACGTTCTGGGTCATGGCCAGAATGCCCAGGATGATGGAGACAATGCCCAGGACGACCACGGTGATCTGGGAAACGCGAACCTGCTCAGCCTCGGTGGACTCACCGTTGCGGATGACGGAGTGGTAGATATCGTGCGCGATGGAAGCCGAAGCAGTGATGGCGAGGCCGGCGACAACAGCCAGAACGGTAGCGAAGGCCACCGCGGAGATGACCGCCATGAAGATGGAGCCACCGATCTCCAACGCCAGCAGCGGGGCCGCGGAGTTCGCACCGCCCGGTGCGGCGAGGATGCGGTCCGGGCCAACGAGGGCGGCAGCGCCGTAGCCCAGAACCAGGGTCATCAGGTAGAAGGCGCCGATGATGACGATGGCCCAGGTAACGGAGCGGCGAGCCTCGGTCGCGGTCGGCACCGTGTAGAAGCGCATGAGAACGTGCGGCAGGCCACCAACACCGAGAACGAGGGCGATGCCCAAGGAGATGAAGTCGAGTTTCGTGGTGAGGTTCTTGCCGTACTTCAACCCCGGCTCCATGATCTGGGAAGCCTCGTAGCCGCCTTCCTTGATTGCTTCGGAATTAGCGTGCATATCAATCGCCTGGGTAAACAGGGCGCTGAAGCCGCCCTTCAGCAAGACAAAGGTGAGGATGCACATGATGACCACACCGGTGACCAGGAGCACGGCTTTGATCATCTGCACGTAGGTCGTGCCCTTCATACCACCGACAAGAACGTAGACGATCATGAGGATGCCCACGATGCCGACGACGACGGCCTGCCACTTGAAGTCGTGAATATTCAGGAGCACGGCCACGAGGGAGCCCGCGCCGGCCATCTGTGCGATGAGGTAGAACAGCGACACGAACAAGGTCGAGATTGCCGCCGCCACGCGCACCGGGCGCTGCTTGAGGCGGAAGGACAGCACGTCCGCCATGGTGAAACGGCCGACGTTGCGCATCGGCTCGGCGACGAGCATTAGAGCAACGAGCCAGGCAACGAAGAAGCCCACCGAGTAAAGGAAGCCATCGTAGCCATTGAGCGCGACGGCACCGACGATGCCCAAGAAGGATGCGGCGGACAGGTAGTCACCTGAGATAGCCAGGCCATTCTGGCGGCCGGAGAAACTACCGCCACCGGTGTAGAAATCAGAAGCTTCCTTGGTGGACTTACCGGCTTTCAGCACCACGTACATGGTGACGACAAGGAACGCCGCAAAGACTGAAATATTGAGAATCGGATTGCCGGCGGAGGATTCCGCTGCGGCCAAAGTAATGGTCTGCATTGTTTAGCCCTCCAGTTCCTGGCGAATGGCCGCTGCCTGCGGCTCGATGTTCTTGTTGGCGTAATTGACGTAGATGTACGTGATGATGAAGGTGGTCAGGAACTGGGCTAACCCGAAGATGAGGCCAACGTTCCAGCCTCCCCCAAGTTCAATAGCCATGAAGTCTGGCGCAAAAACGGCGGCCAGCACGTAGAGGACGTACCACACAAAGAACGCCACAGTCATGGGGAAGGTGAACTTGCGGTATGTGCCGCGCAGCTTGGCAAACTGCGGGCTGTCACGCATCTCGATGAACTCTTGCGGCGTAGGTTCGCGGCGCGAGTTAATCGAAGCAGGTGCGTCAGTCATGTCGCTCTCCTTACAAGGGGTCTTTTCTCCACAAACCGCGGTGAGAGACAAAGGTAGTGTCTTCAATCACGTTTTGCCTTGCACAGTAAGTTACCTAACTGCCCTTGCAAGGTTGTAAATCCTGCCAAGAAAAGTTAATAACACACACTTTTACTACCCCCTACCCCTGCATCTACGAGGCATTTTCAGCTCACCGCTAGCACCCCCACAGGAGAATTCAAAGAGGGAATCTAATTTAGCAAACCGAAACTTCGCAGGATCTTTAACAGATCTTCACTCTCCTCTCCTGCCGATCCCCACCTTCCCAGGCACACAACAAAGCCCGCCTTCAGCACCCCACCCTTCTTCCCAAAACATTGAAGGAAAAAGAGCGCGATGCGGAAGACGGGCTCCATCGCTCACGGGCACGTAACGCACCCCGCAGTGTTCAAGCTTTAGGCGCCAGGAAACTCACGCGGGTCCTTGAACATGCGGCCAAAGCCTTCCTTGCCATCAAGCGCGTCGAGTGCCGCGACATCTTCGGCAGTAAGCTCTACCTCCGCGGCAGCGAAGTTTTCCGCCAGGCGCTCGCGGCGGCTGGACTTCGGAATGACCGAAATTCCCTTGTTCAACAGGTATGCCAGGACAGCTTGGCCAGCAGTAATATTGTGTTTCTCAGCTACTGCCTCAACCTCGGGGTTAGTGAGGACAACACCGCGCGCCAGGGGCGACCAGGCTTCCGTCACGATGTCATGCTTGTCATGGAATCGACGCAGCTCCGACTGCGTAAAGCCCGGGTGCAGCTCCACCTGGTTGAGGACCGGCACGATGCCCGTCTCATCGATCAAAGTTTGCAGAGTCTCTTCATAGAAGTTGGCCACGCCAATCGACGCAATCTGACCCATGCCCTGCATGCGGGCAATCTCCTCGAAGGTCTCCACGTACAACCCGCCCTGTGGCCAGGGCCAGTGGATGAGGTAGAGGTCAAGGTAGTCCAGCTGCAGCTTGTCCAGGGACTCGCGGAAAGCCTGGCCCACTTTGTCCTTGCCATGGTGGTCGTGCCAGACCTTGCTGGTAATAAAGAGCTCATCGCGGGTCACGTCGCCGGCCTTCATAGCGGCGTTGAGCGCCTGGCCCAGCTCTTCTTCATTCTCGTAGAGCGTGGCAGTATCGAAGTGGCGGTAGCCCAGATCGATGGCTTCGCGCACGGAGCGGCCAAGCTCCTCCCCGCGCAGCTTGTAGGTTCCGAGACCCAATAGCGGCATCTCGCGGTCATCATTGAACGTAGTTTGTGGGACACTCATGTCCCCCATTGTGCCGCACTGCCGCGCGCTGCGTAGCAGAAAAGGGCGGTACGGCTCCTTCAGCCCCGACGAAAACGCGCGAAACGCCCTCACCAATGTGTGCCGTGCTCTAATGCGCGGCCGGTCAGGGCGTCGTTTAAAAAGATAAAGAGGGGCTGTGCCCCCTTCCTCCTTTAGGCGCGAATGAGATCGATGACGAAGGTCAGCGTGCGGCCAGACAGCGGGTGTGCGCCACCAGCCGGGCCATAGGCCTTCTCCGGCGGGATGACCAACTTACGGCGGCCGCCAACCTTCATGCCAGGGATTCCTTCCTGCCAGCCGGCGATGAGACCGGTCAGCGGGAATTCGATGGACTGGCCACGGCCCCACGAAGAGTCGAACTCCTGGTTCGTCTCGTAGTCAACACCAACGTAGTGGACCTCAACGAAGCCGCCCGGCTGGGCTTCGGCGCCGTCACCCACCACAATGTCTTCGATGACAAGGTCCTGGGGAGCAGGCTCCGTTGCCGGCTCAATTACGGGCTTTTCCATTGGGGATTATCCTCCTTGGATTACTTTCTTCTTTGCTGGCCGCATACGCGTGGGCCGAGCCACAACGTTCCCCAGTATAAGCGGAGATGAGAGGCTCGGCCCTAGAAACCCAGCGTATGGGCTATACGTCAAGCCACGGCGGCCTGTTAAAGACCACCGTTCAGGCTACCGTTTAGCGCTCGCTACGCGGGGTGACCTTACGCAGGGTCTCGCCGGTGTAGATCTGGCGCGGACGGTTGATCTTGGTGTTGAGCTCAAGCTGCTCGCGGTACTGAGCAATCCAGCCCGGCAGGCGGCCGATGGCAAAGAGGACGGTGAAGAAGTCCGTCGGGAAGCCCATGGCGCGGTAGATCAGGCCGGTGTAGAAGTCGACGTTCGGGTAGAGCTTGCGGGAGACGAAGTAGTCGTCGTTCAGCGCAATCTCCTCAAGCTTCATAGCCAGGTCCAGCATCGGATCGCCACCGAGGTGATCGATGATCTCGTGAGCGGTGTCCTTGACGATGGCCGCGCGCGGGTCGTAGTTCTTGTACACGCGGTGGCCGAAGCCCATGAGGCGAACGCCCTTTTCCTTGTTCTTCACGCGGTTCATGAAGTCGGTTGCGTCACCACCGTGGTTGTTCTGGATATCCTCGAGCATCTCCAGAACAGCCTGGTTAGCACCACCGTGCAGCGGGCCGGACAGGGCGTTGATACCACCGGCGATAGCAACGAACAGGTTGGCCTGAGCGGAGCCGATCATGCGGACGGTGGAGGTGGAGCAGTTCTGCTCGTGGTCAGCGTGCAGGATAAGGAGCTTATCCAGAGCCTTGGCCACGATCGGGTCGACCTCATAATCTTCAGTCGGGTAACCAAACATCATGCGCAGGAAGTTCTCGCGTGCGTTGAGCTTGTTATCCGGGTACATATAAGGCTTACCCTGCGATGCGCGGTAAGCATAAGCGGCCAGCATCGGCACCTTAGCCAGCAGACGGACGGTAGCCTTGTCCAGCTGCTCCTCATCCAGCGGGTTGAGCTGGTCCTGGTAGTAAGCGGAGAGAATGTTAAGGGAGGAGGCAAGAACGGCCATCGGGTGCGCATCGCGCGGGAAGATGTTGAAGGCCGCCTTAAAGTCCTCATCCAGGAGGGTGTGGTGGCGAATTTCAGTGTTGAACTTCGACAGCTCGTCCTCGGTCGGCAGGTGGCCCTTAATCAGCAGGTAGGACACCTCGTTAAAGGTGGCGTTCTCAGCCAAATCCGCGATGTCATAACCACGGTGGCGGAGAATGCCTTCCTCACCATTAATAAAGGTGATCTTGGACTCGGTGGAACCGGTCGCTGCATAACCCGGGTCGAAGGTCACCAGGCCAGTCTCGTTACGGAGCTTGCCAATGTCGAAGCCGGAGTCCCCCTCAGTGGACTGTTTAATGTCCATCTCGTACTCGCCGCCGGGGTACTGCAGTACAACCTTGTTCTTTTCAGAAGCCACGTGTTTTCCTTTCCTCAATGTTCAACGCCGACCACGGCCGGCGCGACAGATCTAAACCTCTTCACACTGTAGCAAAACCTGTGACTCTGCCAACATTGGCAATCCTGGCAAAGTATCTAGTGTGCGAACGAAATTAGGCTACACTGCCCCCATGAGCAACTCAGAACTCGTCCTGCCAGCAGATCTCCTCCCTTCCGACGGCCGTTTTGGCTGCGGGCCTTCCAAGGTCCGCCCAGCCCAAATTGAGGCAATCACCGCCGGTGCCGACACCATCATTGGTACCTCGCACCGCAAGCCAGCCGTCAAGAACCTCGTCGGCTCCATTCGCGAGGGGCTCTCTGAGCTATTTTCCCTACCAGAGGGCTATGAAATTGTTCTCTCCCTTGGCGGCGCTACCGCTTTCTGGGACGCAGCAACCTTCGGACTGATCGAGAAAAAATCCGCCCACCTGAGCTTCGGTGAATTCTCCTCTAAATTTGCTAAAGCCGCTGCCGCTGCCCCGTGGCTCGACACCCCGCTCGTCACCGAAGCCGAGGTCGGCACCGCCCCAGATCCGAAGGCAGCAGCCGCCGAAGGCGCAGACATCATCGCGTGGGCCCACAATGAAACCTCCACGGGTGCGATGGTCCCAGTGACCCGCCCCAATCCGGATAACGCAGAGCAGCTTGTTGTCGTCGACGCCACCTCTGGTGCCGGCGGTCTGCCGGTCAACATGGCTGATGCCGATGTCTATTACTTCTCCCCGCAGAAGTGCTTTGCTTCCGACGGTGGTTTGTGGCTGGCAGCAATGTCCCCGGCAGCCCTCGAACGCATTGAGAAGATCAACTCCTCCGATCGCTTCATCCCGGCCTTCCTCAACCTGCAGACTGCAGTGGACAACTCCCGCAAGAACCAGACCTATAACACCCCGGCTGTAGCCACGCTGCTCATGCTGGAGGAACAGGTCAAGTGGATGAACACCAACGGCGGCCTCGACGGGATGGTCAAGCGCACCACGGAGAACTCTTCCATCCTCTACGACTGGGCAGAGGCCCGCCCGGAGGCCACCCCCTTCGTGGCCGAGCCTTCAGCGCGTTCCCTGGTGGTCGGCACCATTGACTTCGAAGATTCAGTCGACGCCGCTGCGGTCGCCGCAACGCTGCGCGCCAACGGCATTCTCGACGTCGAGCCCTACCGCAAGCTCGGCCGCAACCAGCTGCGCGTGGGCCTGTTCCCGGCGATTGACTCGGCGGACGTCACCAAGCTCACCAAGGCTATCGATTACGTCCTAGACAACCGCTAAGTTTCACTCCTTTTAGTTACGTCACACAACATGCCCCGCTCTCTTGCCAGAGTTCGGGGCATGTTCTGGGTAAAGTGGACTTCATCACATGTCCGCTACCAGGCTAAGGAGCGCCATCATGCGCGAGATTTTCCTCGCACCCAGCGACTCAACTGACACCTCGCTCGTCCTCCGGGCTGAGGATGGTGAGGAATTCTTCCTCGAAGTCACCGACGAGCTTCGCGAGCTTTTCGCTCCCGCCGACTCCGCCGAATCTGAATCCGAGACCGCGGCGGAAGACTCGGCCGCCCAGGATGAGGGCGACGCCACCACAGCAACCGAAGATTCCACCACCGCGCCTGCACAGGCTGAGCGCTCCACCGGTTTGCGCACCGTCATGCCCGCCTCTGGCGGCTCACCTTCCTCCCCACAGAGCCAGCCCGCACCGCAGGCACAAGAAATCCGCCTACGGCCCAATGAGATTCAGTCCCGCATCCGCGCCGGCGCAACTGCCGCGGAGATCGCCGAGGAACTCGGCGTTCCGGAATCCCGCATCGAGCCTTTCGCGCACCCAGTGCTCTTGGAGCGGGCGCGCATCGCGGACGTCGCCAAGCAGGCACACCCCATCCGCGAAGATGGCCCGGCCAAGCTCACCCTGTGGGAGATTCTGGCCACTGCCTTCGCCGCCCGCGGACACTCGCTGTCGGAGGCCACGTGGGATGCCTACCGCCACCAGGGCGAGCCGTGGATCCTGCGCATCACCTGGAAGACTGGGCTATCCGCCAACGAGGCAGAGTGGACCTTCAAGCAGACCATGTCCTCGCCGGCCACGGTGGAGGCACGCAACTCTGTGGCGGCAGACCTGACGGACCCGGACTTCGTCCAGCCGGTGCGTTCGCTAACCTCCGTGGGCCGCGGCGAGCGCTATGACGAAGCCATCGACGGACGCGACTACGCCGAAGAGCGGGAGGTCAACGAGGACGCGCGCGCTGGTACTCCCGGCGTGACGGAACTGTCTTCCTACACCGGCGGCGACAACGCCGGTAACCGAGAAGACGCCGACGGTTACGCCGAGCCTTCCGTGCTCCCCTCCCCGCACGGCGGAGAGCACCCGGCCGAAACCGCAAGCGCTGAGGACTCAGCTCCCGCTGGCGAGGAGTCCGCACCGCAGTCCGAGGAGAAGGAGACGGGAGTGGACGAGGACTTCCTCCAGAACCCGGATCCGGAACCCAAACCCACCAAGCGCCGCCGTAAGGCCGTCACCCCGCACTGGGAGGATGTGTTGCTCGGCGTCCGCTCCTCTACCAAGCGCCCCCGCAATTAGCGAGTAGCCTGCCGTGGATACCCAAAGCGCCGTTCTCACTCTCTGGTACGTCACCGCCGCCGATCCCGCCGAAGTTCTTCGCGGCGAGCCCAAGGCCGACCGCGGCTTCGGCCGCAAGTTCCTTGCTCAACTCAATCCCTCTCTACCCGTCACGCCCATCGGTCAATTCCCCCTCAACCGTTCCGCCGAGCCCGGCGCGAGCGAGTTCTATGTGGGTGGCTATCCGGGTGTGACCGTCGTGCAGACCATCATCCACGATGATCAGCTGATTCTCTCGCAACTCTCCCGCACCCTGCGCGAGGCCGTGCCCGCCACGGAAATTTACGCTTTTGCTTCCAATGCGGAGACCGGCTACGCCGGGTTTGCGCACTGGACGGGCAGCCGCTTGCGGCGCTCCCTGTGCGGAACGCGCTTTAACCTCTACGAGGATCATGGCCTGCCTGAAACCTTCGAGGCCCCTTTCTGGGCCGGGGAGATGGATGAGCCTGCGGGTGGTATCTCCCTGCCCTTCGAGCCACTCACCATCACCGAGGCGGCCCAGGAATTCTGGCTGGGCATTGAGGTGGGCGAAGACGGGCCGGACGTGGACGTCGTGGGCTACGCCACCGACGGCCGCCCTGAGCCCAAGGTCGATACTCCCCCACCCCGCCGAAGCGTAGCCGAGGTGGCCACTACCTCGGTAGCGAAGCTGGGACTTAACGATTATGACGACTACGAGGAGCACGACCTCGAACCGGAATCCACTGGTGAAGAGATCATCCGTACCGCCAAGCACTTAGGCGGGCTGGTGCGCCGCTATGCGGTGTCGACCTCGCGGAGCCTCTGGGAGCGCTGGCGCTCGTAGAAGGCGATGGCTGCCGACGTCGCCACATTAAGGGAATCCGTGCCCTCCGCCATAGGAATGCGGGCGCGCACGTCGGTAGCGCGCATGGCATGCTCAGTCAGACCCGGCCCCTCCGCACCAACCAGCAGAGCCACCTTGTCTGCGCCTGCTAGGGCATCGGCAATATGCACCGCGTCTGGATGAGGGGTCAGCGACACCAGCCGGAAGCCCTTTTCACGCAGCTGCTCTAGACCCCGCTGCCAGGTGGTAAAACCACCGTCGAAGCGCGCCCAGGGCAAGCGCAGAACGTGCCCCATGGACACACGCACCGAGCGGCGGTAGAGCGGATCCGCCGCACCAGAGCCTAAGAGGATGCCATCGACATCCATGCCTGCAGCGTTGCGGAAGAGCGATCCGATATTTTCGTGGTCGCCTACGCCTTCCATGATGGCCAGGGTGCGCGCGCCCTCAACGACCTCGTCCACGGTCCAGGCTTCCGCGCGGTCGGCTGCGGCAACCAGCCCACGGTGCATATCAAAGCCTGTTACTTCCCCCAGAGTCTGGCGGGTTACTTGGTAAACGGGGATATCGCCAACATCGTGGTGTTCCAGGAACGTATCCAACTTCCCCTCAAAACCAATGATGCAGCGCACCGGGAAGCGAGAGGCGAGCAGGCGCTCCACGCACAGTGGGCCCTCACCAAAGACGAAACCCTCGCCGGACTTATCCGCATGCTTGAGATCGCGGATATCGTCCAGGCGAGGGTCTGTGGGGTCATCAATGACAAAACGCATGGCCCTAGTCTAAGCGCCGGGCCAAGCGTTCATCCCAGGCGGGCTATCCCAACAGCGAGCTAATGGGATCCATAGCGAAGTAGACCACGAAGAGAGCAGCCACGAGCCACATGATCCAATGCACCTTCTTAGCCTTCCCGGCGAAGGTCGCCATCAGTGCATAAGCGATGAAGCCCACGCCAATACCGTTGGCGATGGAGTAGGTGAACGGCATAACCACGATGGTGAGGAAGGCCGGGATGGCCTCCTCCATGCGGTTCCACTCGATGTCCTTGAGCTGGGCTGCCATCATCACACCGACGATAACGAGTACGGGGGCTGCGGCCTCAATGGGCACAATCTCGTAGAGCGGGGTGAGGAACATCGCCAGCAGGAAGATGATACCGGTGACAACGTTAGCCAGGCCGGTGCGGGCACCGTCACCGATACCAGCCGCTGAGTCCGCGAACACGGTGTTGGAGGACACCGAACCGGCACCACCAGCAACGGCACCAAAGCCTTCCACCACCAGGGCCGTCTTCATCTCCGGAAGGTTGCCCTTCTCGTCCACAAGGTTGGCCTGCTTGCCCAAGCCGTTCATGGTGCCCATGGCATCGAAGAAGTTGGTGAGCAGCAGGGTGAAAATGAGCAAGACGGTGGAGACCACACCCAGCTTGGTGAAGGCGCTAATCGGATCCACCTGGCCCACAATCGACAGGTCCGGCAGACCGCCCAGGGAGCTAGGTACCTCCGGGGTGGCCATGCCCCAGTCCTCGGAACCAGTCAGTGCCTGGATGATCATGGCGATGATGGTGGTAATGACGATACCGATGAACAGTCCGCCACGAACCTGGCGGATGACGAAGAAGCTGCACAGAACCAGGCCCACGACGAAGACGAAGGCCGGCCACGTAGCGATCGAGCCGTTGACTCCCAGGCTCACCGGAACAGTGGTCATTGCAGCATCCGGAACGCGGGTGACGAAGTGGCCGTCCACGAAACCGATGAGCGCGATGAACATGCCGATACCCACGCCCATCGCGGCCTTCATGGAGGCGGGGATGGCGTCGAAGACCGCCTGGCGGAAACCGGAGATGGCCAGCAGAACAATGATGAGGCCTTCAATGACGACGAGGCCCATGGCCTCGCGCCATTCCAAGCCGTTGAGGGAAACCATGGTCACGGCCACAAAGGTGTTCATGCCCAGGCCCGCGGCCATGGCGAACGGGTAGCGCGCAATCATGCCGAAGGCAATGGTCATAACACCGGCCACCAGCGCGGTAGCGGCAGCAACCTGCGGGATGCCCAGGGTGGTTCCGGCCGAGTCGGCAGAGGTACCCAGGATGAGAGGGTTGAGGAGGATTATGTAGGCCATCGCAAAGAACGAGACCACGCCGGCGCGGACCTCGGTTCCCACGGTGGATCCGCGTTCGGAAATCTTGAAATAGCGATCGATAGCTGCGTTCATCGTGAGAGAGCGCCCCTTCTATCTAGAGAAATGAAGTTTTACCTGCTAAGGGTGCTCCATCGAGGCCCTAAAACGCAAAACCCGCACGCCGCATTGCTGCTGCGCGCGGGAAGGAAACCTCACTCTTTAATAGATAGGTCTCTCATCATCGAAGGGCCTCTCCTGCTTCGATCCCTCCTCACGGACGGTGGTGCCGGAATGCGCGCCGCACCCGTAGGTGGCGTGCACCACTTTTCCATCCGCGGAGTATTCATTGGCACAGACGCCATAATTAGGCAGCAGCTCGAGATAGAAAGCGCAGGTTTTGCACTGTAACTGGGCCTGGGATGCCATATCCGAATTCGGCCCGTACTTCTTGCGCCAGCGCTCTTTGGCCTCCGTGAGGCCAACCTGAGAGAGCTTCCCTTCGTCCAGCCTGTCGTCATCGGGAGCGGGCGGCATGAGGTCGCCAGGACCAAGGTCGCCTGGGCGCAGGCGCTCGGAATAAGGAACCCACTCCGGCGCTTGAAGGGCCTGGCCGCCCGGTACAAGCGCGACCTCATTGACGGTCGGGGTGCGCGAGCCTTCCGCGCAGGCAACGACGGCGTGCCATTCCCACCCCGGATAGCCCGGTACGTGCGCATCAAAACGATGGGTGGCCACGTTGCGGCCCACTCCGGCAACGCCACGGTGCTTGCCGACGTCCCCCTCACCCACCTCCTCCACAGCTCGGCGCGCCAGGTTGACGGCGGTCGAATCGAGAAGCGGGGAATGCATCTTTTTCTTGCGAGTCACTCTCCCATTATTAATCACGTACCGCGCCATAGTGCACAATGACAGTCATGCCTCTCCTCCACACCGACCGCGCCCTCCGCGCGTTTGCTACCGTCCTCTCCGCTGCCACACTGCTCGCACCCTTAACGTCATGCTCTTCTCAAGCCGCACACGAGGATGTTTCTTCGTCTACGGCGGGTGGGACGTCGCCAAGCGCGAGCTCCCCAGAGCACCTCGGCGTCACTGTTCTCGACACCGCACCCCTGCCTCCCGATACCTTCACCCAAGGCTTGGAGGTCGACCCCGCTGGCAACCTTCTGGTAGGCACTGGGCTGAACGGCAAGTCTCGATTACTGCGCCTCACGCCGGGGACGCACACCCCGTCGGAAGAAACCACACTCGAGAGTTCATTCTTCGGCGAGGGCATCACTCAGACCGACGCCGGCATCTGGCAGCTAACGTGGAAATCCGGTACAGCTTTCCTGCGAGATCCCGAGACCTTCAACGAGCTCGACCGTGCCACCTACGACGGCGAGGGCTGGGGCCTGTGCAACGCGGGTTCCGAGCTCATCATGTCCGACGGCTCCGCCGAGCTGCGCCACCTCGATCCGAAGACCTTCGAGGAGCTCGCCCCACGCACCGAGGTCACCCTCGACGGCTCCCCCGTGGACAACCTCAATGAACTTGAGTGCGTCGATGGCGCAGTCTATGCCAATGTCTGGATGAGCGAGGATATCCTGCACATCGACCCGGAATCTGGCGTGGTCACTGCGGTCATTGATACCGCGAACCTCAACCACGTTCCCTCTGCAGATCCCAACGCGGTCCTCAACGGCATTGCCCATATCCCGAGCACAGACGAGTTCTGGATCACCGGCAAGCTATGGAATGAGCTGTACCGGGTGCGCTTCGAGTAGGATTTTCAGCCATGGCTACCGTGAAGCAAGCAAGGAAGAAATCGCTGCTGCAGTTTCTGGCGCTCATCATCGCTGTGGCAGTCATCGTCGTGGCGGTGGTGATGTTCCAAAAGTGGTGGAATGACCGCCCGGGTCCCGACCCGAAAGACGTCACCATCACTGCCACGGTAGGTGATGAGACACTGGAGGTCGCGCCCTATATCGTCTGCGAGCCCGGCACCGACTGCGAAGAAGGCGACGTACCTAACCTGACGGTGGGTCCCGATGACACCTTGAAATTGGAGATCCCCGAGGCCATCTCCAACCATGAGTGGTCGGTGCTTTCGATTTACGATGACCCGGCCGCCAATGACAGCACCGCTCACGGCGCCAACGAAACCACCTCGCTGGAGATCCCCGGCTCCGTGCCGCCGATTGAGGCCTCCACCGGCGAGCGCCCCCAGCTAAAGGTGGTGGAGATTTCCACGCTCATGATTGGCCGCGATGCCAACGGCGAAGAGACCCCAATGCACACGGTGTGGTCCCTGTCCACCATGACGGATGAGGAGCTCAAGGAGTCCAAGGCCACGGGCGAAGCTCCAGCTGAGAAGTAGCAGCGCTGCGGCGCGCGCTGCCCCACGCGCCTGCACAAACGAGAAAGTGCCCTAGTTGCCAAACTTCGGACTGATCATTGAAAAATCAGCCCAACTTTTGGCAACTAGGGCACTTTTGGCAATAAGGGTTTAGACCCTTTTGTAGGTTTAGACCTAAGCCTCTAGGCGCTTAGCTATCCAAGTCCTTGGCAATAGCGCGCAGAATCTCAGCCACCTGACGGCCGGTCTTGCGCTCTGGGTAGCGCCCCTGGCTCAGCACAGGTTGCACCTGGGTTTCGAGCAGCGTCATGACGTCGGAAAGCATGCTCGACAACTCTTCCGGCTTGCGGGCCGGGGTGCGTCGGCGCGGAGCATCCAGCACCTTCACGCGCAGCGCCTGCGGGCCGCGGCGGCCAGCAGCGAAGTCAAAGTCGATGCGCTGGCCTGGGAACAGCTCATCAACGCCCTTGGGCAGCACATTGCGGCCAACGTAGACGTCTTCATCGCCGGGGTTGCTGACAAAGCCGAAGCCCTTGTCAGCGTCATACCACTTCACTTTGCCGATAGGCATGGTTCTTCACTCACTTTCTTTCCGTCTCTCCTCTTTCAAAGCTTAGGCGCTACCAAGTATCAGACCTATAGGCTCCGGAATTCTGGAACGAGGAAGCGCGGCGAAGCGTGATCAGAATTCAAGCGGCCGCGCGGAGAAACTATCCGTGGAACTTATAAAGAGATATAGCTTAACCCTGGTCCACCCCATCAGAAAACCCCACGCTAGATATCACCCCAGCAACCACACCCGTTACATATGTGATATAGCTAACATTCGCGGCGCGAACAGGGGAAACATAAGAGAATCGATACTTTCGTTACCGTTTTAGAGCATTTAACGTGACTGTTTCGTTATAAACCGCTACTCTTTCCCACAGGCACTTCGGCCGCCGGCCGTGGAAGTCTCGCCCCAGACACAGTCCGGGCTTCCACACGGCGGCCATACATGATGTGCATGAACATGAACATCAATTGCAAAACTACATGCCGGACTGGGCATCATCTGGGCGCGAGAAAGCAAGAACAACCTAGAGAAGGAATACTTTAATGGGACGCCACTCCGCTAAGAACAAGTCCATCGCAACCAAGTTTGCTGCCTCCACCGTTGCCGTGGGCGCCGCCGCAGCCATCATGGCTCCGAACGCCGCCGCTGCACCGGATTCCGATTGGGACCGCCTCGCGCAGTGCGAGTCCGGCGGCAACTGGGCCATCAACACCGGCAACGGTTACCACGGCGGCCTGCAGTTCAACGCTCAGACCTGGCAGGCCTACGGCGGCGGCGAGTTCGCTCCGACCGCTAACCTGGCAACCCGCGAGCAGCAGATCGTTGTTGCTGAGCGCACCCTGGCACAGCAGGGTTGGGGCGCATGGCCGGCTTGCTCCGCAAGCCTGGGCCTGAACTCCGCCCCGACCCCGCGTGATGCAAGCGCAGCCGCAGCCCCGGCCGAGGAGAAGACCGCTCCGGAGGCTCCGGCTGACGCCCCGCAGGCCGTTCAGGAGGCCGCTGAGGAGCCCACCGATGAGCTGGCTTCCGACGCCCTCTACTCCCTCATCCAGGACACCGCCACCCAGTACGGCCTGACGATCCCGGCATCCTTCACCGAGCAGTACAAGGCAAACCGCCACGACTTCAACGCCTTCTACTCCGCCAACCGCCACGTCATCGACCCGCTGGCACAGGTTCTGGCTGCACGCTAAGCAGCGCGCAGCGCCGTGCAAGCACGGCACATCGAGGCAAAACTCTAACTACATAAAAAGAGACTGGATGGTGTCCTCCATCCAGTCTCTTTTGGTTTTGCTTAAACCTTTTCCTCAACGGCAACGTCTTCCTTAGCGCGCGACCTATCGAAGGCCAGCAACACTAGACCGACAACGATCCACAGCCCCAGTGCCCACCACGCATGGACGGCACCATTGCCATCAAAGAAGGACAGTGAACGGAGCAAGTGGCCCGTCGCGCCGATGGGCATCCACTGCCCCAGCGTCGAGCACCCGGCAGGAAGCAGCCATGGTCCCGTCGCCAGACCCGACAGCGGGTTCGCCAGGAAGATGGTCGCCACAGCACCGATTCCGATGCCCGCGGCCCCCATCACTCCCGCGAGGCCGGCGGTTACCGCAGAAGTCGCAAGGATACCCGCTGCGATGGCCATCCACTCGGCAGCGAAGCTGCCACCGAGGGTTCCATAAACCGAGTGCAGCATCCACGTAGCAATAAGCGCACCCACCAGCGCGATACCAACGAGCACTCCCATCTTGATCCACTTCTTACCACGGAATGCAAAGGTGGCAATGACAGCGGAAATAATGCCACCAAAAGCTAGCGGAAGGCCAAGCAATGCAATGCCGCTTGCCTGCGGGTCCTCCTTCGTCGTCGGTGCCAGCTCCCGCTTCTCCACGGTCATCCCCTGAGCCTCGAGCTGGCTCGCAAGACCGTCAACCATCGCAACGTAGGGAGCACCATTTCCCGCGGCCGTGAAAGCATTCGCGCCCTGAGGAGAGATAGCGAGGCCGCCAACAGCCTCACGCTGTAGCACCGCGTCTCGCACCTCCGCCTCGCCGTGCTTCACGACGATCTCCGGGGCCTCATCCCCAGCCGCGCTCTCAATCTTCTGCGAGATGCCATCGAGCATGGGCTCCGGTACAGAGACCGCAATCGGCACTCCGGCTGGCCCGGATGCAAAGGTGGGCGCCAAGAATGCCCACAGCATGAGACCGATAACGATGGGGATCCCCACGATGGCAGCTATCGATTTCACAGCAACCGATGGCTGCTTTCTTTCCCGACTTTTCACCGCTGACATTACATAGCCTCCAAACGGAACAGGATGTTTCACTTACAAAGTGGAGCATAGTGTTCCGTTTGATATGATGCAAGCCGTGAGACAAGATGCAGCAGAAAACAAGCAAGCCATCGTCGCAGCAGCCAGGCAGCTGCTCATCACCGAGGGACCGGGCGTATCCATGCGCTCAATCGCCAAGAAAGCTGGCGTGGGCGTCGCCACGGTCTCACGCCACTTCCCCGAGCGGCTCTCCCTCATCGTTGCCATCACCAGCGCGGAGGTAGCACACATCAAAGAAGAGGTGGACAGCCACCTACAAGGTTTCGACGAGGATCCCGAAGGCACCTGGCGCGATATTATTCATCGGATCGCCAGCCTTAACTTCGCCGCGGTTGTTCAAGCAGCGGCAGCCGAGGTGAATACTGCCTCATTCTCAGACGATGACGTGCAGGAGATCGCTGCCCAGCGCAAAGCTGAACTGAAGTCGATCTACCAACCGATTATCGAACCCGCGCGACAAGCAGGTCTCTGCCCCGAGTCCCTCACCCCGCTCGAACTTCACATCGGCATCGGTCTCATCACCCGCCCGCTGCCCAGAACACCAGTGAGCGCCGACTACCTATCAGGTATACAAGCCCAGCTCATCGATACGCTGCTCGACGGCCTTAAAGCCCAAGCCCGTGCCAACTAGTTGAGGCGCAAGTACATTACAAACACGTATAGCCCCACCGAGGAGAACATTCTCGGAGGGGCTGAAAGCGAGCCGCCAAGGCTCGGCACATCTGCTCAGTGAAGCGCAGATTTCTGCGCGCCTACTTAGCGGTTGATGCGGGTGTACGGGTGAACGTAGTTGAGCTTTTCTGCCGGCATCGGCAAAATCAGGTCGTCACCGTACGGGCTGGAAGCACCAGCAAAAGGTGCAGTAAGTTC
Organism: Corynebacterium sp. UMB6689; assembly: GCF_030215295.1. Taxonomy (NCBI): domain Bacteria; kingdom Bacillati; phylum Actinomycetota; class Actinomycetes; order Mycobacteriales; family Corynebacteriaceae; genus Corynebacterium; species Corynebacterium sp. UMB6689. The sequence continues at coordinate 23,482 of NZ_JASOLS010000027.1, forward strand.
AGTAATAGCGTGCTCGCGGGGGCTGTTCTTCGGCCAAGCCGGGGATACGAAGCCTTTGTTCTCATTCGACATGCTTCTTATTATTCCAAACCCCGCGGCAAAAAGTAACTTATTCACTTAACGAGGGCCCCATACCTCCCCCGCCTACTAACTACTAAGCTTGATCGCCATTATGACCACCCCCTCCAACCGCGCCCGCGTCACCGAGAGCTACCGCGAATGGCTCAGCCGCTTACCCGACGAGGACCTGCGCGCCCTACTGAGTAACCGCAGCGATGTCCTCTCCCCCGCACCGAAGGACTTCGACGCGCTGGCTTCCCGCCTGACACTTCCGATGCACGTCGCGGATGCCTTGGCAGCGAGCAACGCCGAGCAACTAGCTGTCTTGGAGGACATCGCCCACCGCGGCGGCGAGGTCGACATGGTGGAGGACACCAACCCCACAATCACGAAGCAGCTCAAGGAGCGCGGTCTCGTCTTTGGTGACGCCCCACAGGTGCGCATCGTCACCGCCGTCATGGGCTCGCTTCCCACCGGCTGGTCGCTGCGCAACCAAGTCGAGTTCGATGAAAAGGACTTAGTCACACTTGCTCCCGAAGAGCGCCGAGTCCTCGATGCCTTAAGCGCTAGCGACGGCATGGGCTATACCACCGACACAGAGCCGGATATCAACTCCGAGGATCCCGCCAAGCGCCTGCTGGCCAGAGGTTTTCTAGAGCGCATCAACGCACACTCGGTGCGCCTGCCGCACTCGCTTGCCCGCCTGCTGGCTGGCGATACCACCCCGCCCATTCCCACCACTCCCTCGGGGCGCGCCGGCACCCCGGAGCCGGATGCCAAGGCGGACGACGCCGGTGCCGCAGCTGGCCTCGAGGCCGTGCGCGGCATGGAGAGGCTCATCGAGTTGCTCGGAAGCCATCCGGTAGCACTACTGAAGGATTCCTCGGTCGGTGTTCGCCCCCTCAACCAGTTGGCGAAGGACCTAGATCTGGAGAAGGAGGAGGTCGCGCGGCTCATCTGCTTGGGCCACCACGCCCGGCTTCTCCACCGCGGCGAGCCGGATGGCCTGGAAGGGCATTTCCTCGCCCCCACCACCGGCTCACAGGACTGGCTCGAGGCCGACCTTGGGGAGAAGTGGCGCATTCTTCTCGACGCCTGGCGTACCTCCCCCTGGGCCACGTGGAGCGATACTCGGGTGCTCGCAGACGACAGCTTTGTGCGCCGCCTCCCGCGCTTCCGTAGCTTCGTCCTCGGCGTCTACGCTCACTCCGCAGTCGCACTGAACACCGAAGAGTTTTGGGAGGACCTGCGGTTTCGCTCCCCACTCTTTGCCAGCCACACGCGCACGCTGACCATTGAGCAGCTACGCGCCGAAGCCGAATGGATCGGCGCCATTGCGCTGGGCAAGGCCACCCGCGTGCTGGCTGAGTCCGCCGCGGCCGCCAGCCTCGTCCCCAATACCGTCAGCGAATTCATCATCCAGCAGGACCTCACCGTCCTCGTGCCCGGCCCCCTTGAGCCGGCCACGCACCGCACCCTCGCATCCCTGGCGGACCTCGAATCCCCAGGCCTAGCCAGCGTATACCGCATCAGCGAGGCCACCATTCGCCGCGGCATGGACCAGGGGCTCACCGCGCAGGAAATGATCGACTTCTTGGAAGCACACTCGCCGTCGGGCGTGCCGCAGGCGTTGAGCTTTGCCATCGGGGACGTCGCCAAGCGCCATGGCACCCTCCGCAGTGGACCTGCACTGTCCTATTTGCGCAGTGAGGATCCCGCGCTGCTGGAGCTCGCAGTTGCCTCAGTCCCCGGCCTGCGCCTGCTCGCGCCTACCGTGGCGGTATCTCAGCTGCGCGTGGGCGAGCTGCTGGAGAAGCTGCGCACTAAGGGGCTCTCCCCCACTGCGGAGGATGAATCCGGCGCCTCCCTGGCCGTCGCGCCCGAGCCTTACCTTTTGCCCACGCCCCGCACAAAGCCCCGCAAGCGCGAGCCCGCCTCGGTGGATGAAGCCGTGCAGGCCCTGCGGCAATCAGCACAGAACCCGAGCGCGCAGAAGGAAGAGGAGCCAGATCCCCTCACGCTCGCCCGTGCCGCCGCGCGCTTCCACGCCGATATCGTGATCTCCTATGCCGATAAAAGCGGCGAGCTGCGCACCGTGACTGTGAAGCCACTGTCGGTGGAAGGCGGCTACATTGATGCCCTAGGCGCAGCGGGCAAACCCGTGCGCTTCCCGGTTCACCGCATTTCCTCCGTCCGCTTCGCCGACAGGGATTAAGTCCTTCCCTGACGCCCAGAGTAGAAAGGCCCCAGATATGCCCGGACCACTCATCGTCCAATCGGACAAGACCGTCCTCCTCGAGGTGGATCACCCGCAGGCCGACGAGGCTCGCGCAGCGCTCGCACCTTTTGCTGAGCTGGAGCGCGCGCCCGAGCACATCCACACCTATCGCATCACCCCACTGGCACTGTGGAATGCCCGCGCCGCCGGGCACGATGCCGAGCAAGTCGTCGACGTTCTGGAGAACTACTCCCGCTTCCCGGTGCCGCAGGCGCTGCTGATCGACGTCGCCGAGACCATGTCGCGCTACGGCCGCGTGCGCCTCCTGGCACATCCGGCCCACGGTCTCATCCTCGAATCGGACGAGCCTGTCATCCTGGAGGAGCTCACGCGCACCAAGAAGGTCAGCGAACTTCTGGGCCCGCGCATTGATGACAACACCATCGCCGTCCCACCTTCCGCGCGCGGGCGGCTCAAACAGGAGCTGCTCAAGGCCAGCTGGCCCGCCGATGACCGCGCCGGCTACGTCGATGGCGAATCCCACCCCATCGCACTGAGCACGGAGGAGGTGGACTGGAGCTTACGCGATTATCAGCAGTATGCCGCCGATTCTTTCTGGTCTGGTGGCTCCGGCATCGTGGTCCTGCCCTGTGGCGCGGGCAAAACCATCGTGGGTGCTGCCGCCATGGCCAAAGCACAGGCCACCACGCTCATCCTGGTGACCAACACCGTGGCCGGGCGCCAATGGCGCGATGAACTACTGCGCCGCACCAGCCTCACCCCGGAGGAAATTGGTGAATACTCGGGTGAGAAGAAAGAGATCAAGCCCATCACCATCGCCACCTACCAAGTGGTCACCCGCAAGACCAAGGGCGAATACCGGGCACTCGAACTCTTCGATTCCCATGACTGGGGACTTATTATCTACGACGAAGTCCACCTTCTGCCTGCCCCGGTCTTCCGCATGACCTCCGACCTGCAATCGCGCCGCCGCTTGGGGCTGACCGCCACCCTCATCCGCGAAGACGGCGGCGAGGGCGATGTCTTTTCGCTCATCGGGCCCAAACGCTATGACGCGCCATGGAAGGAGCTGGAATCCGCCGGCTATATCGCTACCGCGGACTGCGTCGAGGTGCGCGTAGACATGACGCAGGAGGAGCGCCTACTCTATGCCACCGCACAAGCGCGGGAGCGCTACCGGATTGCGGCGTCGGCAAGCGCGAAGCTGCGGGCCGTCGACAAGCTGCTGAAGAAACATGAAGGTCAGCAGGCGCTGATCATCGGCGCTTACGTGGACCAGCTGGAGGAGCTCGGTGAGCACCTAGACGCGCCGGTTATCGACGGCAAGACCTCCACCGCCAAGCGCGAAAAACTCTTCCAACAATTCCGCGAGGGCGAGCTTCTCACCCTGGTGGTATCCAAGGTGGCGAACTTCTCCATCGACCTTCCCGAGGCTGCCTTGGCCATCCAGGTCTCCGGTACCTTCGGCTCCCGGCAGGAAGAAGCCCAACGCTTGGGCCGCCTGCTGCGCCCGAAGAAGGAGGGGCAGGAGGCTACCTTCTACACTCTGGTGGCGCGCGAATCCATCGATGCGGAATATGCCATGCACCGCCAGCGCTTTTTGGCCGAGCAAGGTTATGCCTACCGGCTGGTGGACGAAGTAGACTTGTGAGCTGATGAAGATTTTCAAGTTTGAAGTCAACGAAGACTTTGCCAAGAAGAACAATGAGCTCCTGCGTGATTCCGCGCGCCTGCGCAACTCCGGACTCATCATGGGCCTCTTATTTATCATCGGCGGCATTGCCGTCTACTTCGGCATGGAGGCCGTCTGGCGCATCACGCTAGCGCTGGGCATGGTGCTCTTCGGAATCTTTTGCGCCGTCATCGGCGTCTTGGCCTCAAGCAAGGTCGGCTCGGCTCAGAAACTCTATGATTCCTATCCGTTAGCCCCCGCCGTCGTCGCAGAGGTCAACGAGCGCGACATGGTCCTCATGGCGCTGGTGAATACCAACGTGGACCCGAAGGCTCCGCCGCGCTGGGGCGCCTGCCTGCGCACGGTCACCAATATCCCGGGCATTAAGCGCACCGTGGGAACCAAGGTTCCGGTGGCCGCGGTCTCCGGCCAGCGCAGCAGCGACGACAAGGAACATTGGCAGCAGATCACCCCCATGCCGATTGCCTGGGGCACCCCAGATGCGGAGACCGTGACGATTGCCCGCAAGTCCATTCCGGAAGATCAGTGGCAGCGCCTTGAGCGCGCCCGCAAGCGTCTAACCGATGTAAAAGCTACGAAATACGATCTACTGGTGCTCTAAATGACTGTTGAGAGACTACAAGAATTTGGCGAAACCATCTTCGCCACCATGACCGCTCTCGCCGTGGAGAATGACGCGGTGAACCTAGGCCAGGGTTTCCCCGATAGCGACGGCCCACAGCGTATGCTGGAGATTGCCCAGGAGAACATCGCCGGCGGCAACAACCAATACGCTCCCCTGCGCGGGGTTCCGGACCTTGTCAGCGCCATCGCGGAGACCTACTCCGTACCGCAGGATCACGTCGTGGTCACCGCGGGCGCTACCGAAGCCATCACAGCCACGGTGCTGGGCCTCGTGGAGCCCGGCCACGAGGTCATCGTCCTCGAGCCCTACTACGATGCCTATGCCGCTGCCATCGCGCTTGCCGACGCCACCCGCATCCCCGTCCCCTTGAAGGAATCCGGCAATAGCTGGGATATCGACGTCGATGCGGTGCGTGCCGCCGTAACCGATAAAACCGCCATGGTCATCATCAACACCCCGCACAACCCGACCGGCTCGGTCTTTTCCCGCGAAGCACTCACCGAGCTCGCCAAACTCTGCGTGGAAAGGGACCTGCTGGTTCTCGCCGATGAGGTCTATGAAAACCTCACCTTCGGCACCGACCACGTCAGCATCGCTTCCCTGCCGGGGATGGCCTCCCGCACCGTCACCGTGTCATCTGCCGCCAAATCCTTCAACTGCACCGGGTGGAAGACCGGTTGGGCCATTGCGGATCCTAAGCTTCTCGACGGCGTCATCAAAGCCAAGCAATTCACCACCTTCGTCTCCACCACGCCCTTCCAGCCGGCCGTGGCCCATGCCCTGCGTTATGAACAAGAATGGCTAGACGGCATGGTGGCTGAACTTGCAGAGTGCCGCAGCATCCTAGTGGAAGGTCTCAAGCAGCTGGGATTCCATGTACATGACACCGGCGGCACTTACTATGTGGTTGCCGATGTCTCCTCTACCGGTTTAAGCGGCATTGATTTCTGCATGCAGCTGCCCGAAACGAAGGGCGTGGCTGCCATCCCGCTGGCCGCCTTCACGGACAATCCCGAGCCGTGGAAGTACAAGGTGCGCTTTGCTTTCTGCAAGCGCCCTGAGGTCATCCGGGAGGCAGTCTGCCGCCTCACTGCATGATCATCCTCCCTGCGTTAAACGTAGAGTCTTTCCTTTGTCCTTGTAGAGTTACCCTCGGCCCGCTGTAGCGGTGGTGAGGTTACCCTCGTTTAGTGGACACCCTATTTGTACGGATCTTGTGTCCGTAAGAGAGGATGTTCATTGTGAGTCA
>NZ_JASOLS010000280.1:0-238 GCF_030215295.1 Corynebacterium sp. UMB6689
GGACTAAAATGAAAAAAGCCAACCTCTAACAAGAGGCGGACTTATCCACGGTACCACTCTAATATCACAAAATACTTGCAATGCTTGACATGGTAACGCCTGGGTGGCGGACTTAGCTAAGGATTCACTAAGTCATCTCAGCAATGCGTTTCCCGCTAGGTATTTGGGAACTTTCCACTAACGTTCCTCACTTTACAAATCCTCTAGCGGTACTCTTTGCTTCATCGATTCTATGATT
>NZ_JASOLS010000281.1:0-238 GCF_030215295.1 Corynebacterium sp. UMB6689
CGGCAAGACTTACGCTCCTGTTGTAACGAAGGGCCAAGACGGCACCACTTCGATCAAGTTCTACCCAGTGAATCCAGAAACTGGTAAGGCTGATACTGATCAACCAGCTGTTGCTGAAGGTACTGTGAAGGATGGCCAAGACGGCAAGAGCCCAGTTGTTGAAACGACCCGCGTAGAAGACGCCGATCCAACAACTGAAGGCAATCAACCAGGCACCAAGGTGACGGTTAAAGACCCA
>NZ_JASOLS010000282.1:0-237 GCF_030215295.1 Corynebacterium sp. UMB6689
CATCATTTTCTGCCATCTTCTTTTTCTCCTTCAGTGGTTAGTGACAATAGTGAAATTGAGGGATAGTTCATCACGGCCGGTTTGGTCCGGGCCTAGAGGTAGCCGGGTTGGCTCTGAAACATGAGCGATATTGGGGGCTTTCTGGTCCCCAACGAGAGCGTCCTCGACGGCTTCTGCAAGCGGGGCCGCGCTTACCCTGGCCCTGCACCGGGCTTGTACTTTCCACACCCTGCACCC
>NZ_JASOLS010000283.1:0-237 GCF_030215295.1 Corynebacterium sp. UMB6689
TTTTAGTCTCAGTTGTAGTTGTCGAATTTTCTTTTACAACTGATTGTTCTTCTGAAACTTTAGCCTCAGTTGAAGCAGTAGTTGCTTCGTTTTTAGATGAAGAAGATGAAGTTGTTTGATTTATTGGAGCAGTTTGAGTTACTTCTTTTGTTTGGAGTTCAGCTAAAGAATGAGTTTCTTGTTTATTGAGTTCTACTGTCGGCTGTGGCGTAGAAGTTTTTACAGGTTCATCAGCAA
>NZ_JASOLS010000284.1:0-237 GCF_030215295.1 Corynebacterium sp. UMB6689
GCGCTTTTGTAACTGTAAATGTAAATGTTTCAGTTACAGGTTTTCCGTCAGCACCTTTAACTGGATTTCCATCCTTACCTAGAACTGTGACAGTTACTTTTGATACACCTTCGGTTGTTGGTGTTCCAGTAATTTGTTTTGTTGCTGGATCGTAAGAAACACCATCTGGAAGACCTTCAACCTTGACAGAACCATCTGTAGGAATTTTCTCTACTGTGACAGTAACTGGTGTGATTT
>NZ_JASOLS010000285.1:0-237 GCF_030215295.1 Corynebacterium sp. UMB6689
TTATTTGCTGCAATAGATAATTTGCTAAAGCCATTAGATAATTTATTGCCAATAGCATCAGCAACAAAACCTATACCGTTTTTAATTGCTTGGTTAGCAGATTTAAATGCTCCTATATAACCCTTAATACCGTTACCACTAATCGATAATAATGTGCTAAAAGCCGTTCGAGCTCCGCTCACCATCATCTGAAATCCTTTTTGAATCGGCTCGGGAATTTTTAAACCAATACGGCTC
>NZ_JASOLS010000286.1:0-237 GCF_030215295.1 Corynebacterium sp. UMB6689
GTCTTACCGAGCGATATTGATTTGACAAAAGTGAAGCGCAATGACTTGTGTCCATGTGGTTCTGGTAAGAAATTTAAAAATTGTCATGGACGCCACAGATAAGTAGTGTAAAGAGGGGGAGATTATGACATTTAAGGCAACTAGCGAGCCAATTGATGTAGCAAAGGTTCGTAATTTATCAAAGTTAGAAGGAGAGGCTTTAGCTAAAAAAAAGGCACGAGATCGTGAGTTAAATGC
>NZ_JASOLS010000287.1:0-237 GCF_030215295.1 Corynebacterium sp. UMB6689
ACCTGCAGAATAGGCATACTTTTTAAGTTCTTCTTTAGGTAAATCACCATTAAGATAGTCAATCACCGTACCTACTAAACCAATCATTTCTATTTCTTGGTTTGCCAATAATTTAGCAACAATGGGGGCTGGTTGCTTTGCCAAGCCTGCCACTCGATTTTCAATATATTTATTAATCATTTCTTTTTCGTCCATAAGATCCTCCTCTATAAAATCCCAATTAACTTCATTAGCGTT
>NZ_JASOLS010000288.1:0-236 GCF_030215295.1 Corynebacterium sp. UMB6689
GTATAAAGATCGCCATTTTGTTCTACAAATAAGTAATTTCCACGTTTTGTCATTCTTCATTCTCCTTTTTATTTAAATTTATCGTTAGAGCAAATCACTTGTCCAACTTATCCTTAACTATTCTAGCACAGAAGTGAGGGAGACCCAAAAATTTAAATCTCTTTTAAGTGATTAGATAAATGATAATTTTCTTTGTAGAGAACATCGTTTTTATTAAGTAAAAAAAGTCAAATTTT
>NZ_JASOLS010000289.1:0-236 GCF_030215295.1 Corynebacterium sp. UMB6689
GCCTATCCATAGTCGTAAAGACTTAGCCCTTAATGGCCGAGATATTATTGCTGACTTAGCTCCTGATGACAAGCGCCTTATTGGCCTGTATCTTAATCAAGCTGAAGCAGCTGTACTTGCTGGGCAATGTCCTAATAGCAAGGCGGACTTACTAGCCTATTTGAAAGCCAATCAATGAACTGAAAATAGAAGGAGTGTAGGGTAGATGCCTGTCAAATATGCCGTGGTTGATTTAG
>NZ_JASOLS010000028.1:0-24369 GCF_030215295.1 Corynebacterium sp. UMB6689
GCACCGAAGGGCGCCGCGACGACGTCCAGGACCTTCGCACAACCGTGCCTAGCGCGCCTGGCACTCCTCCCAGATGGCCGTGTTGGACTCAGCCCACAGCGGCTTGCACCACTCACCAAAGTCACGGTCCGTGAGCGCCACCATGGCCCAATCACCCGCCACCCACAGGTAAGTTCCGCTCATACCGAAGTGACCCACGGTATCGGCCGGCAAGCCACCCATCCATTGCTTCTTCTCGCCGTGGATTTCAAAGCCCAGCCCCCACGTACAGTCCTTGAAGCTGCCATAGCCGGGAACGATGCCGCGCAGCCCAGGGAACTGAACGCTGCGCATTTCCTCCACCGTCGAAGGATCGAGCAGGCTGGGCGAATGTACCTCGGCAGCAAAAGCAGCAAGGTCCTCCACGCTAGAAACCAAGCCGTGCCCGGCCGAGCCTTCCAAGGTGGTGGCCCGCATCCCCAGCGGGGCGCACACGCCTTCAGCAAGGTATTCAGCAAAGGGAATCTCGGTGGCCTTCTCCACTTCCTCGGCGGCCCACTCATAGCCGGCTGAGGAGTAGATGCGGCGCTCGCCGACTGGTTTTTGTTGCTCACGAGTATCAAAGCCCACCCCCGAGGCATGGGCTAAAAGATGGCGCAATGTGGAGCCTTCAGGGCCTGCAAGCTGATCCAGCTCCACCGCCCCTTCTTCGACGGCCACCATCACCCCATAGGCGGCCACCAACTTGGTCACAGACGCCACCGGGAAGCGGCGGGAGGTATCTCCCAGCTGCTCTACCACCTCGCCGCGGTGCAGCAGGGCGGCGGCAACGGTATCGACTGGCCAGGACTCAAGAGAAGAAAAAGCGCTCATGCGCTCCAGCTTAACGAGGATCGCGCTCGCAGCCTACGCCATCACCATCGCGGTCGAACTTGGAGCGGAAACCCGGCTCACCCGCATAGATCGGGCGGCCGAGCGCGTTCCACACATCAGCACAACGAGTGAAGTATGCCGGAGCCGGCTTCGGTGCCGGGGCGGGAGCGGGCTTGGACGCAGGCTTCGGAGCCGGTGCCGGTGCGGGCGCGGGAGCAGGCTTCGGAGCCGGTGCCGGTGCGGGCGCGGGAGCAGGCGCTGGTGCCGGAGCCGGGGCCGGCGCAGGGGCCGGCGGCGAAGGAATCAGACCTGGGAGCGGATTCGGGATGATGCGCTGCTGCACGGCCCAGTAGACGCCGCCAGCAATTGCCGCGAGAATGGCTGCGGAAATGCCCACGCCAAGAGCAATTTTCTCCCCCTGGGAAGACTGCTGGAACTCAGCATCATCTTCCTCGCTGGAAGAATCAGAGCTCTGATCAGAGGACTCAGCATCCTGGATGGAGGATGCAGCGTCCTGCTCGGAGGACAAATCTGCACCAGTATCAGCGGCGGAGGAGTCAGCGACAGGAGCCTCGGCCCCCTGACCAGCAGTCTCCGCCTGAGCAGGAACAACAGCGGATAAACAAAGAGAAACAGAGACAGAGGCGGCGAGAACCGCACGAGAGAACTTAGTCATAAAGATAAGTTATAGCCCGTTGTTCTTCCCCACAGGAAATTACGCAATGAGCTGGGGCTGGATTGCCCCCGACACACGCTTCGTTAACGAATGACCCCGCCTTGGCGATACATAAGGTGTAGCGCATTGCGCCGCTGCACTTCCCTATCACTCATATCTCTGGTGCGGCCTCTCCAAGCGTTTCCCGGCAGCACCTCTCGGTGCTGCCCCCTGAGTGCTGTACGGTGTTGCTGTCTCTCGGCGACGCTCTTCCAACCCTGTTGGGCTTTCTACAGGACCTACATCGCGCTGGAAGGCTCCGTGGCGTTCACGGCGGGCTGCTCATTAGCTGTTGGTGCAGCTGTTTCGGAGTATTGCTCCGCTGGGGTCTGCGTTGCAGGGGCCTGCGGATCCGCCGGGACATACGTGGCCTCGCTGTCCGGGGCGCCATCAGTCGGTGTTGCCGGCTGGCCTGCATCCGTCGGTTCCTGGCCCGTGGAATCAGTAACCGGCGCATCCTGCGGCGTGCTATTCGGCGCGGCCGAAGGCTCAGACGGCTCCACGGACTCCGAAGCTGCTTCTGAGTCCCCCATCCAGCGCGAAGGCGAAAGCCACCCAGCATCCACCCCATCCGGATTAGCGGAGGAAAGCAGCAGCATGCCCACCACGCCGAGGCCTGCGATGAGCCCCGTGGTGGAGGCGCGCACGCGCCCGCCGAGCGTCCAGAAATATTGCCACTTGTTCTCCGGCTTATCCGCCCGCCAGATGCCGCCCTTGTAGTCGTCCTCTTCCTCGTCGTTGGATTCATCGGAGAACGCCGGACGGCCTGGGCCGTCATCCATGTTCTCCTGAGGCTCCTCGGCGGCATCCGCCACAGCGTCCGTAGCGATGACCTCCGTCTGCGCCTCAGCCGTGCTATCCGACGTCGCGCTGTGCTGCGAAAGCTCAGCAGTATCTGCCGCCGGCATGACGGTGGTGGGGGTGGTGGTATCGGAGGCGTCGTCAAGCACCTGCGGGACATCGCCCGGCAAGCCCTCCGCCGTGGGCAGCTTGTAGAGATCCCAGAAGGAGGACAGCAGGGCTGAGCGAATAGCGCGCTCCACCGCCCACTGGCGGGCGGGGTTTACCTGCACCAAGACGCGATACTGTACCTGCCAGGGCTGGCCAGCCGCAGTGGGTGCTGTGAGCCCGGTGGCAGGCAGGACGTCGAGCTCGCCAGCCACATCCCCGCGGATTTCCGGGGCATCGAGGGCGTGCTGAGAAATCTTTTCCACCTGCTCGGTGATCTCCGGCAAAGAATCGCCCTCATGAACCGGGATGGCAATATCCACCACCGCACGGGACCACTCTTGGGAGAAGTTCGTGACCACGCCCGCAGAACCATTGGGCACCATGACGACTTCACCGGTGGGCGTGCGCACCGTCGTCGTACGCAGAGTCAGCGACACAACCGTGCCCTCCACACCCGTCACGCCGTCGAAGCTGACGTAGTCACCCACACCGAACTGCTTTTCCGACAGGATGAAGAAGCCCGCGAGGAAATCACCGATGATGGACTGCGCACCGAAACCGACGGCAGCCGAGACGACGGTCGCCGGAATCGCCGCGCCGAGGGGTGGCACCCCAAGATTGGACAGCGCAGCCAGCACGAGCAGGAAGTACACCACCGCCTGCGCCACATAGACCAGCGCCCCGGCGAGTGCTAGGCGCGCTTTGGTGGATTCTTGGTTCTCATCCAAACGGGACTCAATCACCCGCACGGCCAGCCGGCCGATACGCGGGATGAGAATGCCCAACAGAAGCATTCCCAACAGCGGCAAACCATGGTCCACGATGGCCTGCCAGATGGCGAACATGTAGTACTTCAGCATTTCGCCGAGATTACTCTTTCAGCCTGACAGAACCCTTGGAACTTTAAGCGCGGTGGATGAGATAGTAATTCGGGGTGGGCTTCCACGTGAAGCCGGCGGGGACGATATCTGCGCCGTAAGCGGTGTAAGACTTTGTCGTCCACAGCGGGATGGCCGGCATCTTCTCCAGTAGCAAGCTCTGCGCTTCGGTGTAGTACTTCTGGACTTCCTCGTGGTCTTGTGCCTTACCTGCCTTTTCCAGCAACTTATCGTATTCACGGCTGCTAAAGCCTGACTCATTCTCTGAGGAGTAGGAAGCATACAAGGGAACCAAGAAGGTCGATTCCTCTGGAAACTCCGCCTGCCAGATCGTGCGGAAGGCCCCGGTGATGTGGCGGGCAGTAACCTCTTTGCGCAGGTCCTTCAAGGTCCCGAACTCTTGGCCTTCCGCGGGAACGCCGAGGGTATCCGTCAGCTGTTTCGCCACCGCGTCAATCCACGTCTTGTGGCCGCCATCGACGTTATAGCCAATGCTGAACGGGCCCTCGAAGGGTTTTAGCTCTTCCGCCTGCGCCCACAGCTCGCGGGCCTTGTCCGGCTGGTAGGTCAGCACGTCGGCCCCCTCTGGAGCGGGCGGGGTAGTGCCAAAGAGCGGCGCGACGAAGCTGGTGGCTGGAAGCACCATGTCGTGGAAGACTTCTTGAGCAATTTTTTCGCGGTCCACCGCCATGGACATAGCGCGGCGTCGCAGGCGCCCAGCCTCACCGCGGAAATTCGCGTCATTGGCGGGGATGGTGATTTCCATGATGGAGCCACCTGGCTTGGTCAGCGCACGCTCACCCAGGTCTTTTTCGAAGCTGCCGAGTCTCTCCGACGGGATGCGCGTGAGCACGTCCAACCGGCCTTCGACGAGATCCTGGTAAGCCTTCTCTTCCGAGGAGTAGACAACGAACGTGATTCCCTCGTTTTGTGGCTTGCGCGGGCCATTATAGCGCGGATTCGGCACGAGGGTTATTGCCTTCTCACGCTCCCAAGAGGCCAGCATGTAAGGTCCGCTGCCGATGGGTTCCATTCCGCGCTCGCTCAACTTATCTTGGTCTTCGGAACGCATGGGGAAAAAGACCGAATAGCCCAGCCTCTCCAGGAATCCCACCGTGGGACGTGAGAGCTGAATGCGGAAGGACTTCTGCCCCGTGACCGTCAGGCCACGCATAGTCTTGCCGCCCTCGTGGAAACCTAGGATCGGTTCAAAATGGTGCGCAGACAGCAGCGACTGGTTTACCGCGGTATTCCACGTATCGACGAAGTCCTCAGCAGTAACGTTCGAGCCATCGGAGAACACCGCTTCCTCACGAATCACCACATCATAGGTGGTGTCATCGACCTGGGTGATGGATTCCGCCATGTCATAGTGGGTGCCACCGTCTTCATCCAGATACATTAATCCCGAATACACCAGGTTGATGATGGTCTGTCCCGGCACATCGTTGGAATCAGCCGGGATGAGGGAGCGCTGCGGCTCTGAAATATCAGTGGTGATGAGGTCTAAGCCTGAGGTATCAACGCTGCCAGGCTGCGAAGCACAGCCCACCACCGCGGGTGCCACTGCCCCCGACACTGCCAGCATCCCCAGCAGACCCAGAAAAGAACGCCTCGACGTCACGCGCTCATCACCTCACTTTCACCCATACTTTAAAGCATCTAATCATCCCGCTTTTCATAGCGACGCATGAGCCTTTCCACCAGTTCATCGGTGAGCTGATCATCAGCCAAAATGCGATCCAGAAGCTCGCGCGGTGAGGGCTCATCGGCGCTCGGGGTCTCATAGGAGTCACCGCTTAAGTCCACGCCGAAGTCGGAGGTTTCTGTCTCCGCAGTGGCAGGCTCAATCATCTCTGACATCTCCGCGACTTCCTCATTGAAAGAATCGAGGAATTCGTTAGCATCGAGAGCCGCTTCCGCGCGCCGCTTGCCGGCTCGTACCTCGCGCTCAATACGGCGTTGCAGTGCCTTTTCCATTTGGTTGTGGCGCCAGGAGCGCAGCTTCGTGGGCTCTAGGCGACGCCCCACGGCCCTACCCTTACTCTCCGCCTTACGCGCCATCACCATGACATAAGCTGCGGTGTCATTGACCGGCGCCCACTCTTGGCGGGCAGGTACGCGCCACCCGGCCCAAATACCCAGCATCGTCATCACGAAGGAGACGATGGGGCCCAGGATGATTCCCCAGGCCAGGTATCCAGCTGAATCCGCACCCAGCACCACCAGGGCGCAAGCCACCGCCGGGATCACGGTGGGGGTGTTATCCCCGAAGACGGCGGGCTCGCGGCCCATGGCGATATCACGAATCATGGATCCGCCCGTGGCGGTGAACACGCCCATCATGATGCAGGGAATCAGGGGCAGGCCATAGGCAATGGCCTTGAGCGCGCCTGTCGACGCCCACAAAGCCGAGACCACCGCATCCCCATGGGACTGCACATAGTCCCATGTCTTGCCCTTGAAGTAGACGAAGCGGGCGATGATGGCACCAGTAAACGCCAGATAGAGGTACTCCGGCTGGCTCATCGCGGCGACGGTGCCACGGTTGATGAGTACGTCACGGATCATGCCGCCGCCGAGGGAGGAGAACATCGCGATGAAGAAGAAGCCCACGATGTCATAGCCACGCTGGCGGGCCATAGTTCCGCCGATCATGCCCATGAGGAGGACACCAATGATGTCGGACCAGTAGTACAGCGACTCGATCAATGGGTCCATCTCGACAACGCTCATGGTGGTTATCGTATCGGGTGCTGAGCAAAAGTGGGGCCACCGGGGCTCGAACCCGGGACCAACGGATTATGAGTCCGTAGCTCTAACCGACTGAGCTATAGCCCCGCGTATTCCCTGCCTGATGAGAGCACCAGTACTCAACCAGCACACAATACAAACAGCGAATCCGCTCCCAGCAACATTAATCGGCAGGCCCGGAAAACGGCAATTTGGGCCTCTGAAATCGTTGTCTGAACTTCAGCAGCGATCTTCCGGTCTTTCCACCGCCACGACGAAGCCAAGGCACGCTTCTGCTCACTTTTAGCCGGGCTGGGCTCTAGGACGCTGGGTAAGTTGCCAGGCTTAGTCCTTCTTTTTCATTTTCCTAGCTTGCCTGCGCTCGCGCCTCCGAGCGCGCTTTGCTTTGCGGATGTCCACGACCCAACGCGGAACAAATGGCCATGGAAGCGGAATCCCGAACGCGCCTGTAAACCCAATCGCCCCAATGATGAAAGCAGCAATGAGAGGGATAAACAGCACCGTTTCGACCGGCTCTGGGAGGCCCATATTTGCGACTAGCCCTGTGGCACCGGCAGCGCCCATAATTAGCGTGCCATAAGGATAAATGAAGAGCACGCCATCACTTTCGGCGCCTTCCGAATCGGCTGTGTCATACCATCTTTCTGATCTGGGAGTTTTTCGCACGCCCCGGATGTAGTAGGTCCAATAAAGGGCCATGACAATCACTAACCCGAAACATACGAGCAGCTCAGTACTATCCCCGCCCATAAGACGTGACCTCCTGTAGTTACTTTTGCAGCGTGTACTAAAACGCTACCAGCGTTCGCTGGAGTAAAACACAGGAAAACGAATCTTGAGCGCCCGAACCTTGGACCGATTTATATCGTGAGCTTGTAATCTTGCGACCATGAGGCTCCTTTCCTTTAGCGTGTCCAACTTCCGCAGCATCCGCGCCACGCAGACGCTCTCGCTGTATCACCATTGGCAGCACTCCACCGCGCCGGAGGAAGGTTGGGAGCAGGTCAGCGACCCCATCACCGTCCTCATCGGTCCCACCGCCTCTGGAAAGAGCAGCATCCTCAACGCCCTCGCCTTCGCACTGCTTGCCATCGAGTCCTCTGCCACCGCCTGGCTTGCCGACGCCCCACCCAACCAACTCCCCCACGCCCCGTACCGCCTCGACCCCAAAACGCAGCGCCTGCCCAGCACCTTCGAGCTGGATTTTGAGCTCGATGGCGTGCGCTACCTCTACGGCTTCCAGTGGAGTTTCACCGGCGTGCATGCCGAGTGGCTCAGCCGCGTGCCATCGACCAGGTGGAGCCCCTGCTTCGTGCGCACCCGCGGTGAGGAGGTGCAGTGGACGAAGTCCTTCATGGACAAGGGGGATGTCGCCAAGCTCGGCCCCGTGACAGACACCGAGCTGATCCTTTCCGCCGGCCTGCGCGACGGGCACCCCGTCCTCGCCCCGCTGGCCCACGCCTTGGTGCACGACGTGGCCTACCTGCCGCACGGGCATACCGCGATGAGCACCGCCTCCCGCATCACTACCCTCATCCGCACCGGAAAGCTGCACCTGCATGAGGCTGCCGCCCTACTTCACGCGGCCGATACGGGGATCCACTCCGTACGCCTCAACCAGGACCGCATCCCGGAGCACGTCTTCCGCCAGATGCGCCCGGTCATCGACGCGCTCAGCCGCAGTAACGCACGGCTCCGCCGCCCCGACGAGTTCGGCGCCTACTCCGATGCGGAGATTGAATCCCTGCTGCACGCCATCATCGTGGAGCACAAGGCCGATGATTCCTTTTACGAGCTGAAGCTGACCGATGAATCCGGCGGCACGCAGAACTGGATGGCCACCGCTCCCCTGGTGCTGGACACCCTGCGCCGCGGCGGGATTCTGGTTGCCGATGAACTAGATTCCGCCCTGCGCCCAGCTCTTCTCGATTTCATCATCCACGCCTTCCGCGAGCCCGACATCAACGTCCACGGCGCGCAGCTCATCTTTGCCTCCCACGCCTTCAGCGCCCTCGAACGCGCCAGCGAGCTGGGCCTGCGTCCGGAGTGCTTCTGGTCCGTGGAGAAGACCGCCGCCGGCGAGTCAGAACTGCACAACCTCAGCGACACTTCCATATCTCTGGACAACCCCGACGCCACCCACCACTTCCTGCGCAAGCGCTACGGCACCGCCTCCCGCGAGGCTCTCGATGCCCTCAAAAAGCTCGTGAGGGACGACGCATAAAAGGGCGGGCGCTTGACCACGTTCTGTAGTCGAATAACCTCTTGACTGGCGCGCCTTCATCGGGAAACTTGACTGCATGAACATCGAACGCATCGTCCCCAACCTCTCAGTGGCAGATCTCCGCAGAAGCGTCGACGACCACGCTGCGGTCCTCGGTCTCGAGGTGGTGATGGATCACGGCTGGATCGTCACACTCGCCTATTCCAGAGGCTGTCAGCTGAATCTCCTCACGAGAGATGCCACAGCCCGCGAGAACCCCGATGTCTTAATCTACGTCAATGATGTCGAAGCCGCCTACTGTCGCACTGTCGAGGCAGGTCGTGAAATCGTGCACCCTCTCACGACCGAAGAGCGGGGCGTCACGCGCTTCTTCTACCGCGACGGCTCAAGCAACGTCATCAACGTTGGCATGCATTCTCGATGCGCACCCAAGATGCAAGGCAGTGTTGGCGCGCTTGCCATGCACTATCTCTTTGATCCGCCGCTGGGAACACCGATAGACTCAGCGAGCTTGTAATGTGCGATGCCGAGTCCCTCAATGAAGTCCTTTGTCAGGACCTCGCCAGGGTGAATCGGCACGTAAAGCTTCTCAGTCACCATTTACCTCAGTGGTAGTCAACAATCCTCCCCTTATCCTTGCAACTGGGATTCAGCTCACACTACACGGTTTTCTCGTCTCGGAGCGCACGCTCGGCGACCGAAGTCGGATCACACGTTAAACCTGAACTCGACGGCGTGTCGGCGCAAAGAAACCTTCTCATTCGTGAACAGCAGCTAAAACCACCACCCCGGCTATGTGCGGTAACGATAGAGTGCGTACCAGGTAGCCTCAGCCCCCGCTCATCGTGCAGCAGCGTCCTTTAACAAGACATACATGGGATTCGCCCCACAAACGGCTAATTCAGGCTTCCGATACCGCCCAGGTAGTCCGTTGAAACTTTACCGAACGGTCCGTGCGGAACGCTCGGCCGTAAATAGGATTGATGCCGTGCAAAGGCGGGCGCGAATACATTAAACGTCCTCCCTGCTACCCGCGCGTTCTTCCGGTCCGAGTACCTGCCAGTGCACGATACCTGGACGCCGATGTGGGTGTAACCGCTTGGCGCGTAGCATTGGCGACATGCGCATTTTCACCGTGGGCCACTCCAACCTCGAGTTCGAGGACTTCGCTGAAATGATCAAGGCTGCCGGTGTGGCATCCATCGTGAATGTGCACAAGCTGCCCGGGTCCAGGAAGTACCCGTGGTTCAACGGCAACCACCTTGCCGAACACCTTCCCACATGTGGCATCACTTACAGCAGAAGCGAGGGCCTCACCGGGAGGCGCAACGTGTCCCACGCGGTGCCGTTTGAGGTTAACGGCAACTGGCGTAACCGCAGCTTCCACAATTACGCCGACTCTGCGCTGGGCGAGGAGTCCTCGGAAGCGTTCTCGCAGCTACGGGCGAACGCCGCCGAAACCCCCACCGCGATCATGTGAGCAGAGGCGGTGTGGTGGCGCTGCCACCGGCGTATTATCGCCGCCCACTTCATCGCCCACGGTGACGAGGTTGGCCACATTATGGGCCTGGGTGCAGCCGGGGCGAAGGTGAGCGAGGCAACGCTCAACGACGGCGCAGTCATCGGCAACGATCTCCTCGTGTGCTACCCCGAGCGGGGCTAGCACGTACACCAGACGCCAGGGGTGCAGAAACTCGGACTACGACTCAGTCAGCCACAGCATCCTCCTCGGCCTGACCTCAGGCGCGACCTACGCCTTGTATTCATGGAGCGCCCACCACCTTATGAGCAGCAGCATCGGAGGCACACCAGCGGATAGCACGCTCAAACGAGCTTTAGGTTAGGAAATCTGAACCGCTCAATCTAAGAAGACCACCGGTAGCCCCGGTAGTGCCCCAAAGCGTCGAATCGAAAAACGTGCTACCGACTTGCCGCGGCCCTAGACGTTGAACTTGAAGTCCACCACATTCCATATCCTTATAACGTCTCGAGCGATGTGCATACACACTCCAGCTCACAGTGGCCTGCAAACTCGCTGTGTGACGCGATTTATGCCGCTCAGTGCAGCCCGCGCCGGAAACGTTCTGCGTCCTCCTCGTTCCGTCGCGCTTCGTTTTCGTACGAGACAGCGATTTTCCTAAACAAACCAGCCACTCGAGGCGCGATGTCGGCGAATGCTTGGGCCTTGACCCGATAATCCGCAGCAAGCCTGAGCTCCTGCTCGCCACCGTCTTCCAAGCCGCGACTAGTAACTCCACGACTATTAAGGATATAGAGGTAGAAGCCGGTCTCAATGTGATCAAGCTGCACTTCTTCAATGAGATCCCGCACGACGTTGCCCGGCCAGGTGCCGTCATCGTCTGGTGGGGTATGGCCGAGAACCTGGCCAATCTGCTGCAGGCCGACCTCGGTCCGGCCTCGTTCAGCCAGGAGCTCCATAGCTCGATCAAGCCAGGCTCGAAGCACCTCGGCATTCATGACGCCATCGACAAGGCCGGGCGGTGTGTCCCATAGATTGAGTAAGCGGTACGCATTGGTTGCCAGGGAAGCGTCGTGTTGTTCTTCGCCAGTCGGGTCCTCGGCGCCTTCTTCGTCCTCACCGCTCGGCCGGGCACGGTAAACAGTGCACACGATCTCGACGAGTTTTGCAGGGTCGGCAGCTAAGCTTTCGGATAGCGCTGGGACTCTCGCGTCATAGCCGAGCGCCGGAAGGTACGACCACTGCAGTCGAACAAGGCAGCCAGGCTCAAGGTGCTCGCGCATAGCTTCGAGGTAGGCGAAGAGCCGCTGAAAATCATAGGACGATAGATCACGAGCAGCGGCAGATGGAGTTTGATCTGCCAGTAGCCCTTCCAGTGCTCGCACAATGAGTTTCGCTACCTGGGGACGCGGACCGTCCTTGTCGATATGGGGGTACATGCTCATGAGATGTACAACGTCGACGTGGCGGCCAACTTGGATCAAGTGCTCAGCAATCTCGTCGATCTTGTCAATGTCTTGCCCCAAGTCGATTGTCTGGAATGCCCTCCAGTACCGGGCCTCAAGATCCGGGTCCATACCAACCAGAGCCCATACCTCCGCGAGGTTGTCGCGCGCGACAAGCAGGAGTCGAACACGTTGATCGACCGTAAGATCGCTCTGTTCAAGGAAGTCTGTGATCAGAGCGAAACCTTCTAGGGAATAGCGAGTCGAGAAATACGACATCGCGGTGCTGGCGAGATCCTGGTCGGCAGACGTCAACCAACCGAGCAACTCATCATCGTGCGACGAGCCGATTTTCGCCAAGGCGATACCAACGGCCCCCGGCATCGACGCGTCTCGTGCCAGCCTCGTGATGGCGTCAAAACCGCCCTCAGCCTCGATCTTTTCTACGGCTTGGACGCGTCGGCGCCCGAGCTCACGTTCAAAGGCTTCATAATCATCTTGTTTGTGAGCGCCGATATACGGAGTCCATGATTGAAAGAGTCCGATCAGTCGGACATACGCAGACCTCGGCTGGTAGCGCGCTGCCAGTGCGTCGAGCTTGCCGAGTTCCTCGTCGGAAAGTGTCCAGGCAGCATCCGGAAACTTGCGATGACGGCCGATGAGGTCCACCAGGGTTCGCCACACCGCTTCTCGAAAGTCAGCCGTAAACTGCGGCTGGTCGGCCATCGATTCGAGAGCATCCACCACTCGTGCTCGGTCTGCTGATGGTAACTCTGCCGTGCGAGAAAGGATCGTTGACCAGCGCTGCGCATCCTGACCAGCATCTTCGATGCAACGCTCTACCGCGGCGGTCGTCATCTTCCAGAATTCGCCGTATGTCACAGATAGTTTGTCCGGCCTCCAAGTTCGGAACGCAGGTGTACTAATCGGGAAATGTGTCCCGTGCCCCTCAGGAAGCATGCTGCACTCCAACTTCCAAGCAACGCCAGGGCGTCTTCGGCGCAACGTGTCGAGGACAATAAGCCGCCGGTCAGGATCGACAGAGCTATCTGGATGCCACGGGCGGAATATTGCAGCCAAAGAGGCCGCGGGACGGTTAGCCAGCCGACCACCCGGATCGATCTCGTCAAGGCGTGCCAGGAGATCGACAGCTCGTCCGAAATGATCAGAGGACCAGGACACGCACTCGAGCCCCCATAGCAGATTGCTGTGGGGAGTTCCGCCCGAGAAGATTCCCGATTCGTCGGCGTTGTCCTGGAACATGGTGGCCAATAGAGGGGAATCGCCTGCTGTTGCTGCACTGACCGCATCGAGGAAGGCGTCCGGCCCAGCCTCAGCGAGGAGGGGCAAGATGTCAGCTAGTGATTGCCACGCTCGCCCGGTATCATCTGTCGACGCCCGTTCGAGTAGCTTCCCAACCAGATAGTTTGCGAAGTCTGACCCTGATACTCCACCCGACAAGACGATAGTTTCGCCGTACATTCCCAATAGAGCGAGCGACTGAGCGAGGCCGCGACGGAGGTCACCGGAGTAGCGACGGGTTTTGCCATCAATCGATGCTCTCCACCGTTGATCCCGCGGTAGGTCGAGGGCCGGATCGTCCTCTGCGAAGACCCTCTCGACGATGGTCTCGAACCGCTTCATGTCATCGTGAGTCAGCTTCGGCACCAACAGCATCCAAGCATCCACCGGTGAGACAAGATGCCAAGCTTCGCCAGTGCGGATTACCAGAGGATCGGTAGGGTTGTCGGCTATTCCTGTGATCGCCTCTCTAAACGACTCGTAGTCAGTTCCCGTGAGCGCCTCGAGGATCGAACGATCCCCTTCTGCAGTGTCTCCCCAGGAGCCAGCCAACAGGATTGATCGGAAGTTTCGAGACGGACTCGCATCAGCCCAGGTCGGTCGATGCAGGACGGCCTTTACAGCCAAGTTTCGCCGCAGACCGGTTAAGCTTCGCCGTGCGAGCCTACCGAGCTCATCGGCCCTATCTCTATCTGTGACTCCGGCGCTCGTCAGCGCGACTGCTGCCTCAGCAGCATCCAACGCTGGAAGTGTGACGTCGGCACCTTCGTTGGAGACAACCGGCACACAAAAGTTGTGCACAGTACCTGCAGGGATCTCGCTTGCCAACTTGGGCGTGCGAGGGACCAAGACAAGCGGTTGGGACGAGGTTGTCAACTGCCTCCATGTGGATATGTCGTCGACGAATGCGAGCCGTGCGAGCATCTGGCCGCTGCCCTGGTCATCAAGGTTGACGGCGATCGCAGCGATGAAGGCGCATACTTCCTCCATCGAGGCGCCAGCAATCGTAGTGACGGAGCCGGATGAACCAAGCCGGTCTTCGAGATCCTTGGCAGTGTCAGTTCGACCGGCGAGCACAACTTTCGGTATCAATGTTGGATTCGTTTGTGCTGCCCAATCTCGCCACCAGGTCAGACCGGTGCGAAGTCCGTATGGAGAAAGCCCCAGTTCTTCCGACAGCCACGCCCATGTAATTGGGGCGGCCTCAAGCCAAGTCTCGATATCATCAAGCCCGAAAGCCTTGACGTCTCTCCAGACCTGGTCGTTTCGCTTATTTTTAGCCCATTTGTCCCGTGCCGTCCAAGTGCGCAGGATCACTTCGATATAGGTGCATTCAGCGGTCCGTGTGCCGTCTGGAGTGTCTGTTCGCTTAGAATAGTCCTCATCGGCCTTCTTGTTAGGGCTGGAATTAACCGACAGCTCCCATACCGACAAACCATCTGGAACCCAAGCCGTCGCTTCGGTTGCCCGAACAGAACCGTCCCAATCCCCTGCTGCCACACCGTCGCCTGCGGGCATCCCTAGCTGGACCAACCCCGGTGTCGTTTCAAGGATGAGACGACGCACCAGACGCGGGAGTTCAGACTCCGAATTACGAGTATCGGCCCAGTTCTTCAGCTTACTTCGGTCAATGTAGCCTGCTCTAGTCCTCACGGGATACGCCTCCGGTCGCGCAAGTTACTCCCCATAAACTAGGTCGCTCCAGGTCCAGCTTTAGAGAGCTCAATGGATAAACGATACCTTATACCTAAACGTGCAGCCCCAAATCGATCAATACCAGAAGAGTAATTACGGAAGAGCACTATATGTTGAACTGGACCACCACGTTTCACATAACTATAACTTCACAGCGCTCAATCACGCTCTGGGCCGCTCATCCGTGTTATTCTGGCGTCACGTTGTGCTGGTGTGACTACCCTTCATCTACAGCATGACGGGAGTAATTGCCTGGGACGTCATTGGATTGGACGTCTGGCGACAATGGTCGCCACTGGCCCGCGCGACGGAACGGGCTCACCGAACACGCCTGAGGGGATGGACCCCGGGCCGGAGCGCCGATTGGCACCGGTAGCGCCTTCTTAACGGAAGGAGAAACGCTACCGGGAGTTTCCATGGGCGCATTCGCCTTACCGTCACTAGAAGACGAGAAAACACTTCTCCCCCTGTAGGATGCGGTGGCCGAAGGTTTCGGCGGCTACTCCACCCTCCGCAAGTACATCTCCGAGGGATATCTGCGCGCCAGCAAAATCGGTGGGCGCATCAAGATCGAGAGGGCTGACCTCGAGGCCCTCAAACGCCCCACCGGCCGCCAGCCGACATTTGAGGATATCGAGTCGGCCGTGAGCCGCATCGCCGCCGCTGCTCCCCCGCTGAGCGATCAGCAGATCCACCGTCTCGCTCGGCTCCTGGGCGGTGGCCAGCAATGAGCACAAATAAAACCCGCCAGCCTGGGTGAACTGCTCCCCATTAGTAGGACTGAGAACTCAGTTACCGACTAGAGGGGAGCAGTTTTCATTGAGAGTACGAAATTCGCCGAGCGAATATCAGCGCGAGCAGCAGTACTCGTTCGAAATCAAGAAGGAAGTTGTCCAACGCCGCCTTGCTCGCGAGACAAGAATGGACCTTGCCCGTGAGTTTGGCCTGTCGTCAGACCAGCTCGTCAAAGATTGGTCCAGGAAGTGGCGCAAAGGCGGCGATGACGCGTTAAAGCCAAAGCCGAAGGGCAGACCCAAGGGCTCTGTTGCACCGAAGCGGCTTACAGAAGAAGACAAGCTGCGCCGTCAGATCGCGCGGCTGGAAGGCCCCTCAGGCGCTACCAGATACTCACCACACCGCTACCATTTCAGTCTTATGAACAGCCAGCTCTTTGTCAGCAAATGGATTGACACCCATCGCCAACTGCTCCAATTACTCCTCGCATCCTTCGGCACCACGGATTTGGGCCTACGCCGTAACAACTCCCGCCTGCGCTACCTCAACCACGCACCGGCGCTGTCCAATTTAGAGATTCCCCTCGCCGACGCTGCCGCCCTCACCCACCTCACCGACGAAGAGCAACGCGCCTACCGCCCCTCTACTCCAAAGGAAGGCTGCGCATTGAGCAGGAACGGATTCCCTTATGAACGCGAACGCAACCATCCAAGAGACGCTCGGTAGCTGCCCAACGCAAAGTCACTTGCATCCCAAGCACACTAAAAAATAACCCTCACCTGCCAGTAGCCCCGGTGAGGGTCGAGCAGCTGTACACGTAGTAGGGCTGCTCCTGCCAAGAATTATGCCCAATGAGCACAGAGCTAGTCAACGCCTGCTGGAGTGTCCAAAGTATTGCCCAATGCCGAGTCCACATTGAACAAGAGCAGATTCTATTTACGCATGCGATCACAGCGATTAGGGAAGCTTTCCTCCGATCATCAGACAACGCCTTGAATCATATTGACTCAAATCTGATTCACGTGTTTAATCGAAGTCAACAAGGAGCACACAATGAACATCCCCACCGACTTCGGCGAGCGCATCCGCGCACAGCGTCAGCTACGCAGGCTCAGCCAAAGAGATCTCGCCGCCATGACCGATGAAATTCTGTCCCAGCCCACCTTGGCCCGCCTTGAGAAGGGCACAGCCATGCCAACCCTCCACCACATCATGGCCCTCGCGTGGGCTCTCGGGATCGATGCCGCTGAACTTGTGGACGCCACTCCACTCTCTAAGCGTGTGCGCGTTGCCGCCCGTGGTCACCAGACCAAAACCGAGGAAGCAACACAAACTCTTCTGCCTTATCTCCAGCTCCGAGTGAACCTGGATAGTGCACATGCCTAAGTCAACGAGCCCCTCGCAACAGGGTGTTGAACTGGCTGCTAATTTTCGCGCGGAGCACGATCTTGGCTTAGGGCCAGTTGGCGACATTAACAACCTCATGAAGCTCGTTGATGCTGACTTCATCGTCCTCGATTTGACGGATGACCTCGATGCGCTGACTCTACGCGATCCAGCCTCAGGCGCTTTAACTGTGGGGATTAGCACGAGCAACAATCCTTTCCGTCAGCGTTTAACTGTCGCCCACGAAATCGGGCACATCGTGGCCGGAGACATCACGGAGGACGGCGCTTCCTTGCAATGTGACAAAACTCTGCCTTCCGAAACACGCGCAAACACCTTTGCACGCTGCGTACTCTGCCCTGAAAAAGCGCTACAAGAGTTGCCTCCGTACGCAGATCCGGAAGAGCTATTGTCTACCGTTGTCCAACGATTCCAAGTCTCTCCACACGTAGCAGCCATCCAGCTGCATCAAGCAGGTCTTATTTCAAAAGACACCAAAGAAGAGTTAAGGAATCACACCGCCAAGGGACTCGCCTCACGCTTCGGATGGAAAGCCTCGTATGACCACGCACGCAAAATTGCCGCGCTTCCCCGGGCCTCCGAAAGGCTCGTCGCCGATGCTTACAAAGCCTACTCCCAAGGACTCATCACCCTGTCGACTGTAGCCTTCGCCGAGCAGGTAAGTCCCGAGGAAGTAGCGGACTCAATGCACGCCGCCCCGAGGTTTACCAGTAAACAGCCCACAGGTCAGCGCGATATTGACGCTGACCTCGATGACTTCTTCGCCAACGAGTAGTTTCACCATGACTAGAAGGTTCATCTTTGCGGACACCAGCGTGTTGCTGAATTTCATCTGCGCCGGCGAGGAGGACCTACTCCTCAAATTCGTAGGCGATGAACAGCTTCACGTGCCTGCGGCAGTCAGAGACGAAGTAGAAAGAAAACTGAAAGTTCCGCGGTTCCAACGTGGCTCGAAAACCTGGGCTTCCCTAATTGCGCACGGTCACGTAACGGTCCTCGAGGATGACTTGGACCGCCTCTTCAAACACATCCGCCTATTCGCGGGCCCGAGATATTCGATTCAGGGTGGGATGGCGAAGAACCTGGGAGAATACATCGCCATCGCTCACTGTCTGGCTCTTCTCGAAGAGGATCCCTCGGCGCTTACCGCCATCATCATCGATGATGAAGAAGCCCGTCAGCTCGTAAACAAGCGACAGGCAGCAAGAGTCTTTAGCACCGAAGCAGTGCTCCTCCGTTGTGTGAAGCTCGGTATCCTCACTGACCGCGGCCAATCCCGCAAGGTATGGGAGAAGCTCTCCAGATTCGACGTCCTCGCCCCATTCGAGAGCACTCGATTGAATGACCGCTCGGTCTACCGAGGCGCCATGTAATCATTCCCCCCATCCAGCATGCTCTGCCAACTAGCCCCCGACGCATCGAAACCTTCGAAGACGGCAACCACTGAAGCCCGCGAGACTGCCGCCGTTACGGAAGATGCTCCGCGCTAACAGAGCAAACTTACTTTCCCGCGTACAATCGGCGGCCACGTATCTCCGACAGGAAGGAATCACCATGACCGCCGCCTACACCACCGAAGCACTCTCCACTGGCGCGGGCCGCGATGGCCGCGCCGTGGTCCAGGACTCCGACCTCGACTTCACCATGGCCGCCCCGAAGGAATTGGGCGGCAGCGGCAACGGAGTCAACCCTGAGCAGCTCTTCGCCGCCGGTTACGCCGCCTGCTTCCATTCTGCGCTCAAGGCCGTGGCCAAGGACAAGGGCGCAGACATCACCGACTCCGCCGTCGGTGCGCGCGTGACCCTCAACAAGAACTCCGAGGGCTTCTTCCTTGGCGTCGAGCTCGAGGTCACCATCCCTGGCAAGAACCAGGACGAAGCACAAGCGCTTGCCGACGCCGCCCACGAGACCTGCCCCTACTCCAAGGCCACCCGCGGCAATATCAACGTCACGGTGAGCGTGGCGCAGGACTAAGAAAAGGCTCTACTGACGCGCAAGGACTTTTAATGCCTCGCGCACTGCTCCGGCAAAGTTCGGACAACCTGCCCGCTTTAGTGCATGATCCAACCCCCGAAAACCAGATTGTGTTTGCCAGTAATCAAGTTGCTGCTTCGTACATCTCAAGACTAAGTGCGGTGCGGAATCGTGAACCAGCATAAGGAAGGTTCCCTGGGAAATCGCATAGGATTTCCTCCATCACCGCCCCAACCTTTTTGACACGATCGTTAACAATCTTCCCTGGCGCTTTAGGGAATTTCCGCCGTAGAACTCGTATGACTTCCGCAAATACGTCTTGCGACGTATAAAACACAAACATGCTCCCTGACAGGCACTGCAGCGCAGACAGCCAATCAAGGATCGTACGACTCGCTAAGATGTTTGCATCAACGAATACTCTCTGCGGCATACTCAACAGGATACTGAGGGGACTAAGCCTACGCAGAAGCTAACCTTGACCCATCCCTCCAATTAGGGCTCAGAGAAAAAGCGCTCGTTCTCCTTTTCGAATTCACGCCACTCACTGAACGCCTGAGCCCGCTCCTCGGCTCGCTGCTGCTTCAGCTTCAAAACATCATCACGCTTAAATCGGGCATGCGTTCCGCGCTTGTGGGTCGCTATCGCTCCTTCTTTTGCCCATTTCATGAGCGTTGGACGAGAGACACCCAAAATCTCTGCAGCGACAGTACTGGTAAGTTCCTCGGGTACGCGCGAAATGGTAATTTCGCCGCGCTGCGCAACAGACGTCAACACTTGAGAAATCAGTCGCTGCACGTCAAGGGGCAACGACACAACACGGCCTTCTGCGTCTGTCACCCGAAAAGTCGCGGCACCGAGAGAAGGTAGGGACTGGAGATTTTCAACCATGGCATCGTCGATCATCACCCGATCGTTAATCAATGTCACGGCGTTCATCGGCACTCCTTCCTCTTCTTGCAACCAATTAAATCCTTTTCACTTACAAGTGAAATCTCTTCCAATCGTAGTCATACTGCACGTACGTGACCACAAAATACCCCAATTCGGCACCCCCTAAGCCCTTTGGTCAAGCTAGACGGCGGTTAAGTTCCGCGGACCAATTGGCAATCTCCCGCCCTAAGTACTCAACGTAGCGGCGACGGTCTTCCTCATCCATATCTTGGACCTGAGTTACAGAAGTATTAATGTGGTCAGGTCTTGAAACGGTCGACTTTGTCAATTTAATCCCTCCTTCGCCCTTCAGTAGTCAGCACCTGCTTATTTCAGAGATTAGCACTCGTCGGAGAATTTGCGTAGAGGAAGTCATCACCCCTCCTTTCCCAGGAGGACACGTACACCTGAAGCGTCTTTCACCTAGCAGTGAGACTCTTCTTAAGGACAACCGAATTGTGTGCGAATGTCTAGAGGCCACCTCAACGCTCCACTTGCTGCGCCTGTCCGGCACTCCCGCCAGAATCAAAGCTTGACTGTTAAGGCACGCACTCCATCACTGCGCCCAGAAGGCCCTCCAAAAAGCTCTGGAGCCTACGCGGCTCCAGGCGACAACGTTCCGGTAACCGGCTCGTCCTGCGATTATTCTAAGCAATACAACGCTAGGCCGACAAGGCCTTTAGCCGCACACCGTCCGATAAACTAGTTCCGATGCACAAGGAACACGCACCATGACTAAACAGGAACGCCTCCAAGCACTTGAAACTCGCGTTAGCGAATTGGAGTCTCAGGTAGCCCAACTACTGCAGGCCCTCGGTCATGCTCCTTCGCGCCCTAGTACTGCAGACACACCGCCGCCGGCGAACGTTCACTCTGAAAACCGCTCACCGGAAGAGAAGATTGCCCTCTTCATGGATTACTTCACGGGTAGGACAGATGTCTACGCAGTGGCCAAAAATACTGCGGGAAAGAAGGCTTGGTACCCGGCTAGCAACGGCTACTATGACCGAAGAAATCCCGACCTAAAACCCCTGACGCCCAAGGTGATCGAAGGACACCTTCGCCGGGACAACCGCTTCCACGTTGGGCTTTATCCACTGTGCATAGATGATAGTTGCCGGCTGTTGGTCTGCGATTTTGATGATGACGACTTCAAGCAAGCCGCCCGCGCCTACGCAAAAGAATGCAAGAACCAGGGCCTCGACCCACTCATTGAAGTATCGCGTTCTGGGAACGGAGCCCACGTCTGGGTATTCTTCGACGAACCTATTCCCGCCAGCCTCGCCCGTTCTGTAGGAATCGGACTTCTTGCCAAGGCTAGTCCAGATTCATACTTCACCAGTTTCGACCGGTTCTTTCCATCCCAAGACACACTGCCGGCGAAAGGCCGTGGTTTCGGCAATCTGATTGCCCTCCCATTAGCAGGCCACCATCGATCCGAAGGCACAACCATCTTCGTCGACAGTAATTTTCATCCTTTGCCAGACCAATTCGAGGCTTTGGCTGGGACGAAGAAGTCAACGCTTTCCGAGCTCAAGAGAATCTACGCCGCACTTCAACCCGATCCCGAGACATCCCTTCCCCAGGCCCCCACTCGCGAAGAGCTAAAGAAGCTCAAGGCCTCGGGAAAGGTCCACGTCACGCACGATTCGCACGTCCACGTCGATTTATCGGGCGTCGACGCCACCACTCGTACGGCCCTGCGGCACCTAGGTGCTATTGCTAACCCGCAGTTCTATATCAAGCAGGCCCAGCGTTTCTCCACTTTCGGTACTCCACGGCTCATCGTACGTTTTGATGAAAAGGACCAAGTCCTCACGCTCGACCGCGGCACGCTCGATGACGTCGTCGACATCTTGAAGACTGCCGGATATACCGTCACACGTCGCGGACGTACGCCGAAACCTCAGCGCATCGATGCGTCATTCGCCGGCGAACTACGCCCCTACCAGCATTCCGCCGTCAAACAGATGCTCAAGCACAAGTCTGGAATGCTCATTGCTCCTCCCGGTACCGGAAAGACCGTCATGGCGTGTGCAATCATCGCCCAGCGCCAAGTTCCCACTGCGGTGATTGTTCCATCCAGGGAGCTTGCTACCCAATGGCACCAAGCCCTCAATCAGTTCCTCCCGGAAGTTCAGGTTGGGCAATACTCGGGCACCAAGAAGAAGCTCAGTGGAGAGATAGACATTGTCACTGCCCAATCCATCAGCCGCAATGATTCCAAGACTGATTTTCTCTCCAACTATGGCCACATCATCGTTGACGAATGCCACCGGGTCGGCGCCGCGGGTTTAACCAACGTCCTCGCACACCTCAACGTCCGTTTTATGCTCGGTATGACCGCGACACCGTACCGCTCCGACGGCCTCGATAAGCTGCTTCCCCTCATTTGCGGCCCTATCCGCCATACCGTCAAGCTCGAACGCCCCGGACGCCGCGATTACCTAGTCCACAACACCGAGTTCACGTACGACTCCCCTTACCTGTTCTGGCCCGACCTCGACACCACTCTGGCGGCGGATGAGGACCGCAACCGTCTCATCGCCGATGTCATCACACAAGCAGCGCAGGATAAGCACACGGTCCTCGTCCTGGTGAAACGACGCGAACACCTCGCCGCCCTCAACGCTCTGCTTACCGACGCCCCCTTCCCCGTCCTTCAGCTACACGGCGGACAAACGGCAAGCGAGAGGCAAGCCGTCCGTGAGCAGCTTGCCGTAACACCGCATTTCGTCCTTTTAGCCATGTCCCAGGTGGCTGGCGAAGGCATTGATCTTCCCGCGCTGGATACTCTTGTGCTGGCCGCCCCAGTTAGTTTCCGGGGCGTGGTCATTCAGCAGGTTGGCCGAGTCACTCGCGATACCGATGACAAAGAGAACATCTCTGCAACCGTCCACGACTTTCTCGATGCCAACGTCCCTGCCCTTGCCACGGCTTTCAGAAAGAGAAGCTCCACCATTGCCAAGCAGGGGTTCACTCGCAACAACGGTTAGAGCTGCCCCATTCATGACCGATTGCTACTGGATTAGGGGCCGTGCACATTACAGCGCCCGCCCTGGAGTCCTTGAAAAAGTCGTGTTCACGGTATTTCATGGGCAGTATTGAGGTCCTGTCCAAAACCTCCTGGACTCCATGTCCAAAAACCCTATGGACATAACAGTCCTAGCCTTAGTATTGCAAATCTAGCTTAGCGAGCAGAATCGTCATTCATGATGGTAGTTGCGTTATCGTCCAGCATCGATGGGTCTTCAATTTTTGAGTACTTAGGCACCTGAGCCATCCGCTCTTCGACGTGACGTTTGATACTCGATTCGCTTGCACCAAGTTCATGGGCCAGCCATATCTGGATTACCAAGATCGATTGGTAGTTTATTTTCGCGATTTCTCCTGTATCCGAAAGTTCTCGATTCAAGTGTTTCATGGCTTGATAGACCTCGTTGGCATCGGTCGACCAGCTCTCGAATAAATGTGGAAAAATCTTTCTTGCTGGCTCCTCTACCCGACGGAATAACTGAATCGCCTTTTTCCCATCAGCTGATTTTATGCTGGTCTTTTTCTCCTGAACTTTGAACCCCAAAGATTCGATGCCTGCACCTAATTGCAGGGCTTTTACCTCAGGTGCCATCTGATAGTTGTCGATAGTTTGAATGAATAGCTGGATGGGATGCGAATAGTATTCGCGGGTATGACGCCACTTATCAAGCATCTCTTGGTCAAATTCGTGAAATGGAATGATAAAGGAATACCTCGAGTTCTGTGTATTCGATGGCTTCGACAGAGAAAAACTAGAATTGAAAATATCGGCCCAGTCACCTACCGGCGGCACTTCTGGAGCCTGAAACCCGATACTTTCCCAGAAGTCCTTGTTACAACCTTGGCTCTGACCAAATCGTCCTTGAAGGTTCATAGCATGCAGGGTTTTCCATGCTAGAAGCATCAGCAATTCCCTCAAATACCGAAGCTCCTTTAATGCGTCATCCCAAGTCATTATCTCACCTTGCGAAGACACCTCGAGTACGCTGCGGAATCTTATACCAATTTCTTCCCCATTATCGCCGCGAAAAGACTCAGATAAAGGCGCAACTCTAAGACGAAAGTCCTTCCCCGACGCTTTGCCCGAAAAAATTTGGGCCTGGTAGTCGAAGCTCTCTAGCGTCACCCGATCCTTCGACGGGTAGGTCTCAGAGTCCCTGTCTACACTGATTGAACGCCCAAAAATTCCACTACATATCCAAGCGTCCAGCCCCTCAATCTCCGCTCGCATCTCAACTGGGTGTTTCCAATGTGGCGATTCAATATGACTGGCAATCACATACCGCGGACATATAGCAAGCTCGACAGGGTGCCCAATTAGCTCGGTAAATCGGCGGTGACTACGCGATTGTACTAAAGTCAGCACACCGCCGTTGGAATCAAATGAACAGACTTCAGGAATAAGAATCGGCTTGATCTCTACGCCGTTGGCTACGGCATATGTGCCCGGTTCGAATCCGAGTTTGACCGGAGACTCACTATGCAGAATTAGTCTGATGACTACTTGGCCGGACTTTTCAAGAAGAATCACGCCTGGTACCGAAAATGTCTCTTCTCCATCGCACCACATTAGGAACCCCGAAAGGTGTTCGCCTCGGCGAAGCTGCTTTAAATACTCCGTATTCATTTTTCTCTCCTCACAGGATCCGAAAACGGCGGGCTACTTTGGAAACCAAGCAAGAATTCCCGGAATATTGACGGTGACTGTTAGATCGAATCGCTTGTCTCTTAGAAGCTCGCTTCATTTTCTTCGGGGAGCTTCTCCAAGACCGATTGTAGGAAAGAACGAACATGATCGCTTCGGTGCAATCCATTATCTAAAACTACCCTCACCCAATCGGCACCTTTTTGAACTAGTGTCTGCGTTTTTGGACACGATGCACGTTCTAGCTTCGTTCCCTTCGGCTAACACTGTTATGTCCATAGGGTTTTTGGACATGGAGTCCGGTGTCTTTTTGGACACGGAATCCATGGAGGCCTTGGACACT
>NZ_JASOLS010000290.1:0-236 GCF_030215295.1 Corynebacterium sp. UMB6689
TTTACACACCTCTTCATCAGCTTCTGGCATTTATTATTACTATTTTAGCATAATCAACTAAGCAACTAAAGGTAAAGGACTAGGCTTCGGCCTCCTCTAGAAGTTTTTCCAAGTCGTCCTTACTGTAGTGGTAATGACTATTACAGAAATGGCAAACGGTTTCTGCCTGACCATCTTCTTCAATAATGGCTTTGAGTTCCTGACTGCCTAGGCTGACTAAGCCCTTAGCAAAGCGT
>NZ_JASOLS010000291.1:0-236 GCF_030215295.1 Corynebacterium sp. UMB6689
TGCCGACCCCAACTGCCGGATTAGAGAAATGAAAACCATGGTCCAATCCCTCCATCAAGCGGGCATTCGTGTCATTATGGATGTGGTCTACAACCATGTCTATGATTACATAAACCACCCCCTGCAACTAACTGTCCCTAACTATTATTTCCGTCGCGACCCCGATGGCACCATTAGTAATGGGACGGGCGTGGGGAATGATACCGCCTCAGAAAGAAAGATGATGAGAGAGTATA
>NZ_JASOLS010000292.1:0-235 GCF_030215295.1 Corynebacterium sp. UMB6689
AGTTCTGCGGACACCCTTGTTACGTGGAATACCGATTTAGAAAAGGAGTAGTGCATGACAACGCAACCCAAGCTGGAGATTAAGGAACTTCCCCTGAGTGACTTAAAACCAGCTTCTTATAACCCTCGAAAGAAACTGAAAAAGGGTGATAAGGAGTACGAAAAGATTAAACAAAGCCTACTCAAGTTTGGCTACGTTGACCCAATCATTGTCAACGAGGATTTGACAGTCATTG
>NZ_JASOLS010000293.1:0-235 GCF_030215295.1 Corynebacterium sp. UMB6689
GGTTGAGATTCCTGTACTTGTTTGATTTGTTTGAGCGATGGAAGGACACAGAAGGCTAAGCGGAGCGCGGAGATGGAAAAACGCGTCCAAGCAATAAGTGAGAAGGTGAGTGAAAGGCTTGCCTCAGACTTCATGAGTTGTGACGGGGAGGGAAGTTTAGTACCGAAGCCGCCGACGTCACGCTGTCAAGAAAAGTTTCTAGTGAGAATCAAACAACCCGTACCGCAAACCGACA
>NZ_JASOLS010000294.1:0-234 GCF_030215295.1 Corynebacterium sp. UMB6689
CGGTTACCGTTACCGAGCGCGATATTAGCGTGGAAGTTGCCGATGATGGCGTGGGCATTGGTGAATTGAGCCGGCGGTCAGGCCTTTCTAATCTTGCGGCTCGGGCCCGGCGCCACCACGGTACTTTCTCCATTGCACCGGGCAGTCAGAGCGGTACGGTGGTGCGCTGGCGGGCCCTCATCGACGGCTAGGCAGGTACCTGACTCATCGGGTAAAAAGGTGTGCCTACTGGTT
>NZ_JASOLS010000295.1:0-234 GCF_030215295.1 Corynebacterium sp. UMB6689
CTGTCTTTTCGGTGTCTTCGACTTCACCGTAAGAGAAGTTATCGGAAGTGTAAACCAGAGACTTGGTCCGGGTTAAGTTGTGGTCGTGACCTTGGAGAACCACATCGACATCGAGTTCGTCTGCTAATTTAGCGAATTCTTCCCGGGTCACTTGAACGTCCTCATCTTGGAGGGCGTGGTAGGAAGCTGAGTAAATGGGTTTATGGTAAGCTAGGATGATCCAGTTAGCCCCTG
>NZ_JASOLS010000296.1:0-234 GCF_030215295.1 Corynebacterium sp. UMB6689
TACTGGAAATAAACTCTATATTCAAGATGACCTACGTGGAAAAAATGTTGCTAAGATGAAAGATTTGGCAGCAGAAAAAAAGGTTTCCATTTCTTGGACTAGTAAAAAAACACTACAGGAAATGACAGACGGTGCCGTTCATCAAGGTTTTGTCTTGCGTGTTTCAGAATTTGCTTATACGGATTTTGAGGCGATGTTGAAAATGGCAACTCAGGAAGACAATCCTCTCTTGCT
>NZ_JASOLS010000297.1:0-234 GCF_030215295.1 Corynebacterium sp. UMB6689
CGCAGCAATCTGGGCAATGCTGATGGGGCTACTCGCTCCCTAGCGTCTGCCCGCTGAACACCCGGTACCCACTGCCAGCACAGCAAGACTCCCCCACGAGCCGGATTCATCGACAGCTCATCGCCCTGTTGCTCGTGCGCATCCGCCGCGCGGGCCTGGACGAGGCCGTGGCCGACTTCAGCGGCAACGAGTGAGCCAGCGGTCTTGACAGATGCGTCGAGGGGGCGGAGCCAA
>NZ_JASOLS010000298.1:0-233 GCF_030215295.1 Corynebacterium sp. UMB6689
TGTTGCTTGGCTAACTCCAGCGGCGCTACGGGGTCTTCGGTGTGGGTGTAGAGCCACCAGTCCATGGTGATGCGCTGATGCTCATCGAACATGCCACGATGGTTTCCGGCTAAGTCTTTGAGCTGTTTGTTGATGCCGCCTTCCAGCAGGTTTGTGGGGCCTGACCCCCGGAAAGTAGACACCATGGGGTGGTGAAATTGTGGGGCTTACTTTAGCGCATTGTTACGCTGCGT
>NZ_JASOLS010000299.1:0-233 GCF_030215295.1 Corynebacterium sp. UMB6689
GTTATCGCCGGCCTTAATTTGATAAGTATTGGCCGCTTGAACTTGACTGACTGGCTTAGGGCTGGCTGGCCTTAGACTAGGGGTTGGTGCACTAGTTGCTTGACTAGCACTTACTCCTGATTTAGCTGTGGGTTGATAAGCAGCTTTAGCCGCTAAATTCAATTTTTGCCCTACATAAATCGCATTAGAAGTTAAGCCGTTCATTTCTTTTAACTGATTCACAGTCAGGCCTT
>NZ_JASOLS010000029.1:0-23466 GCF_030215295.1 Corynebacterium sp. UMB6689
AATCAACAGCAGAAAAGAAATAGCTGCCTAACCACTAGGTAGCTCCACTACGTGTCCACGATTTGCGGGCAACCCCAACCTGGGCTTGCTCGTTAGTGAGCTTCGGTTTCGGCCCGGCGACCCTGCCCTGGGCGCGGGCGTGCGCTACGCCTTCACGGGTGCGCTGGATCAGCAGGTCTCTTTCCCACTCAGCGAGAGAGGCCATGACGTTAATGACCACTTTGTCAGCAGGACGCGACGTGTCCAGCGCGGGTTCGAGCACTTTCACGTTGATATCACGTTCCGCCAAGTCAGCGATAGTATTCACCGTCTCAGCGAGGCTGCGACCAAGACGGTCGAGCCTGGTCACAACCAGCGTGTCGTCGGGGCGCATATACGCCAGCGCGTCATCAAGGCCGGGGCGCTGCCACTTCGTGCCCGAGATCGTATCTGTGTAGATGTGGTTTTCATCGCAGCCAGCGTCGATGAGCGCCTCACGCTGGGTGTCGAGAGACTGCCCTTGTTTCGACGTGGAGACACGTGCGTAGCCGATGAGCATTAAACATCCACCCCGTCAGCAAGCGCAGCTGAAAACGGCAACCCCTTCATGAAGCGCTCCATGTAGTCCCAGTTAGGGTCGCCGGTTGGTGTAGCTGGTAGCCGAATAGTCGTCTTCTTCATACGAGTGAGATTCCATTTGTACCCGTATGAAAACGCCATTTTTCGAATCGGATCGCCGTCACAAGAAACAGTCCTTGCCAGACTGAAATCGATTGACGCGGGATTAAGGCGTTGACGCTTCCACAGCAGCCTGCCCCACAGTGATGCTTGCCGACGCCGGACGCCCACCCTTCGACTGCGCCCGCACCCGAATATCCACACCAGTAATGCGGCCCGTACCACGACCAATGCCATGAAAAGCCTGAATATCGCCCGTGACAGTCAGCGCAGGAGACGGCACCGTCGCGCCAACCATCATCAGTGCTGCCCGACCTTTGCGCAGCTTGCCCAACAGTGGACGGCACCGCACCGGAGAGAGAGCAAGCGCCACTGGCGAGCGATACACAACCAAGTCCAGCCCCTCCGTGAGCACCGCGGCAACACCCAAAGGGTCCACCCCTGGATCCGGCACAGCGATAATGCGGCCCAGATACTTCGGGTCAATTCCGGCATAAGACAATTCCGGCCACCCCACCACACCGGCGTGACCACCTGCTTCCACAACGTGGAGAAGCATCTCCGCAACCAGCGCCGGTGTATCGCCCATATGTGTGACAGCATGGCGCGGTAGACCACCGCCAGGAAGCAGAAATCGAAACTGCTCACCGAGCGAAACCACATCTTCGCTGCCTGTGATCTTCTGTGCGAAGCCGGTACCATCCCCATCACCACCAGGGACAGCACCGCCGATCTGCGCCATTTTGGAGCGGAGCTGGGCGATCTGTTCAGCGTGCGCAGAACCACTGGAGCCCGTCGATACCGTCGATGCCGCCAGGTCCACCTCCGCGACCGTCTTGCGAACACTTGTTCCACTCACGGAAGCTGATTATGCTCCGCGGGCGAACCAAGGTCAATTGAAATTATCGAACATATTTTCTATCGCAGGTCATATGGTAGCGTCCACCTCCATGTACGCCTACGACGTCCGCACCCGGACCACCCCAATCCCCACTCCGCTCATCGTCAGAGTCATGGGAACTGTGGGCGTCGCCGGATCCATCGCAGTCATGGTCTCCCAGCTCGCGATCGGCCCCAAACTCCTCATCGCGCTCGGATGCGTTGCCCTTGCTGTCGCCATCACTTTGCTCCACCCCTACCGGGGCGAGATGAGGGCATTCGCGGAAGAGAAGCGGGTAAGTACGGTGCCGTCGATAAGCATGCTCGTGCCGTTAATGCTTTGGTGGCTGGCGCTCATGCTCGCACCTCTCGCGCAATGGCCAGCCTGGGGAGTCACGCTCACATTCGCGCTCGTTGCTGGCGCTGCGTGGGTACTGTACCCGCATGTCGACGGCTCCCGTCGCCTCGCATACGCCGACTAGCAACGCACGCTGGCTAGCAACGCACGCCGACTAGCAACGCACGCCGACTAGCAACGCACGCCGACTAGCAACGCACGCTGGCTAGCAGCGCTCCCCGACTAGTAGTTCTCGCCGACTAGTAGTTCTTGCTGCGTTGCACGAAACCTGAATCCACAGGCCCTGGATAAGCTAATCCAGGGCCTTAAGTGCACAAACCAGTACACAAGCAGTGCCGATATTCAGGTTTTAGGAAGAAACCTGAAATCACAACGAGGCTACTCGACGCGCTGACGAAGATCGAAGGCGGCGAAACCTCCCTGAACAGGGACTTCAAAGAGGCCAGCGGCATTGTCTACGCCAGCGAATTCAGGTTTCATGCAAGGATCTCTCGATCCTCCCCCTAGACCCGTGCCATTTAGCCAGCGAGCTTTGCCCGCCAAATGCATACTTGAGCCATGGACACCAACAGCTCGTTTCAGGCCATGTGGGACACGCGCCCGCCACGGATCCCCAAAGAACAAGGTGGCAACCCACTAGTCGGTGGCATCTGTGAGGGCATCGGTGCGCGTTATAACGTCGATGTGACCTTCGTCCGCGTCGTTTTTGCTGTGCTGGCGCTCATCATCGGCGGCGGCATTTTCCTGTACCTGCTGTGCTGGTTCACCATGCCGCGTTTTGGCACGCAGACATCCCCCGCACAGGCGATCTTCACACCGAAAGAACGTCTGAGTCCTGTTGTGCTCAGAGACCGCAGCACAGGCTGGCTGTTGTTGATCGGATTGCTGATCTTCTTCCCGTCCGTCACGCTGGGCACGGATCCCAGGGCAGTATTAGCGCCGCTGGCAGGAATCTTCACCGGGTTTGTCGCGTGGTGGCTTCTGCATCAGCGCACGCCAACGCCGCCACCTTCGCTTGGAGTGCATTACAAATAAAACGAGTGGATCTCGATTACATCGGGGCCTTAGCTTCGCTCCAAAAGCCCAGGTAAAAATTCTCACCTGAGGCAGCTATGTAATCGAGATCCACTGACTATTTAGCATCAACTATTTAGCACTAACTATTTAGCGCTGGCACTTAAATCCTGGGTGTCAGCGCTAAAAGCTGGTTACTCCCACTCGATCGTGGCTGGCGGCTTGGACGTGATGTCCAGCACGACGCGGTTGACGTCCTCAACCTCATTGGTGATGCGGGTGGAAATGGTCTCCAGCACCTCGTACGGGATGCGGACCCAGTCAGCGGTCATGGCATCCTCGGAAGCAACTGGACGCAGGACGATCGGGTGGCCGTAGGTGCGGCCGTCGCCTTGGACGCCGACGGAGCGAACGTCGGCAAGCAGGACGACCGGGCACTGCCAGATCTGGTCGTCGAGGCCAGCCTTGGTTAGCTCCTCACGAGCGATCGCATCGGCTGCGCGAAGGGTTTCCAGGCGCTCCTCAGTAACCTCACCGATGATGCGAATACCCAGGCCAGGGCCCGGGAAAGGTTGACGGTTCACGATCACCTCGGGCAGGCCGAGTTCACGGCCAACGGCGCGGACCTCGTCCTTGAACAGCAGGCGGAGGGGTTCGACGAGTTCGAATTCGACATCGTCAGGCAGGCCACCGACGTTGTGGTGGCTCTTGATGTTGGCGGTGCCGGATCCGCCGCCGGACTCGACAACGTCCGGGTACAGGGTGCCCTGAACGAGGAAGTCGACGGGTGCGTCGTCACCAGATTCGGTGAGCACACCAGCAACGGCACGCTCAAAGGAGCGGATGAATTCTGCACCGATAGCCTTGCGCTTGGCTTCCGGCTCGGTGACACCAGCGAGCTTGGCCAGGAAGGCTTCGCGCTCGTCGACGGTGACCAGCTTCGCGCCTGTAGCAGCCACGAAGTCGGTCTCGACCTGCTCGCGCTCGCCCTGACGCAGCAGGCCGTGGTCGACGAAGACACAGGTGAGTCGGTCACCGATTGCGCGCTGGACCAGTGCAGCAGCGACAGCGGAGTCCACGCCGCCGGACAGGCCGCAGATGGCGCGGCCGTTGGGGCCGACTTGTTGCTTGACTGCGTCGATAAGCTGTTCCGCAATATTGGAGGCGGTCCAGGTCTGCTCGAGGCCTGCGATCTCGGTGAGGAAGCGCGTGAGCACCTCTTGGCCGTGCGGCGAGTGCATGACCTCCGGGTGGTACTGGACGCCGGCCATGCATAGATCAGCGTTTTCGAATGCGGCGACTGGTGCGCCTTCCGATGAAGCGGTGACCTCGAAGCCAGCTGGTGCCTCGGTGACGGAATCGCCGTGGCTCATCCATACCGGGTGGTTGGTCTGCAGGCCGTGGTGAAGTACGCCGCCGCGCACGTTCATTGCGGTGCGACCGTACTCGCGGGAGCCGGTCTTGGCCACGGTGCCGCCGAGCGCCTGAGTCATCACCTGGAAGCCGTAGCAAATGCCGAAGGTGGGCAGCCCCAGCTCGAAAATTGCCGGGTCGAGCTGCGGAGCACCGTCCTCGTAGACGGATGAGGGACCACCGGAGAGCACGAGAGCCACCGGGTCCTTGGCTTTCAATTCTTCTGCGGAAATCGTGTGCGGAACGACCTCCGAATAGATCCGGGCCTCACGCACGCGTCGTGCGATGAGCTGCGCATATTGCGCGCCGAAGTCCACGACGAGGACGGGGCGCGGGTGAGCGTTTGCGGGTGGGGTCTGCTCTGGTGCATTCGAGGTGGTAGTCACGGATTCAGAGTCTAACTCATGGCCTGGATAGACTGAACAGTCGCGACTGTGCAGGGCGGATTAGCGGTTCAGGACGGCGTCGATAAGCGTGCTCCCGGAAGGTAAGTAGAGTTGAACGCATGTCGGTGAGCGAATTATCCACTTCGACCCAGAACTATTTGAAGGTCATCTGGAGTCTCACGGAATGGTCAGCGGAACCCGTGACGGCAACCCTGATTTCGAAGCAGACGGGGCTGCGGATGTCGTCGGTCTCGGATGCTGTGCGCAAGCTCGCCGCACAGGGGTTGATCGTGCACGCCCCGTACGGCTCGGTGGAATTGACCGAGAAGGGCCGCGGGTACGCAGTGGACATGATTCGGCGCCACCGGCTCATCGAGACGTTCTTGGTGGAGACTCTCGGGTACACGTGGGACGAAGTGCACGATGAAGCGGAGCACTTAGAGCACGCAGTCTCTGACTACCTGGTGGACAGGCTGGACAAGCTGCTCGGCCACCCCACCCGCGACCCGCACGGGGATCCGATCCCGACCGCCGACGGTACGGTGCCCGCTTTGGACGCATGCCGCCTCACGGATGCTGGGGCGGGCGCCGGTGCAGCGGGGACGACGGTCACTGTCGAGCGGATCTCCGATTCGGACCCGACCCTGCTGAAGTTTTTCGAGGAGAATGGCATCGTTGTCGGCGCCGTCCTCACGGTCACTGAAGGCGCACCGTTTTCCGAGTCGCTCGATGTGAAGGTGGACGGGGCAAAGAACTCAGTTCCGCTCGGCCGCACCGCTACCGATGCGCTGTTCGTCTCCAATTAGCCGTGCCGTTCCGCCCCGGCGCGCACGCGCTGTGACGATCCCTTGGCTCGGGCTGAACAGGTACACCAGCAGGAATGCGATCCCCTGCGCCATGACCACGAGTCCGCCAGGCGAAGCGTCGAGGTAGTAGCTCGCGTACAGCCCCGCGACGGAGCATACGGTGGCCACCGCAGGAGCGATCAGCAGCATGCGGCCGAAACTGTCGGTCAAAAGGTGCGCGGTCGCACCCGGAATGATCAGCATCGCCACCACGAGGATCACCCCGACGGCTTGCAGCCCCACCACGCAGGTGAGCGCGAGCAGGGCGAGCAACACTGCCCCAATCAGCTTCGGCCACAGACCAATCGCGTGAGCATGCACGGGATCGAAAGCGAAAAGCGTGAAATCGCGGCGCTTGAGCACGAGCACGGCCAGCGTGGCCACGCCCAAAACGAGGATCTGCACGAGATCAGCTTTGGAGACGCCGAGCAGGTTACCGAAGATAATGTGATTGAGGTCGGTGTGCGAGGGCGTGACGGAGATGAGCACGAGCCCGAACGCGAAGAGCGTCGTGAAGACGATTCCGATCGCAGCGTCTTCTTTGACCCGGCTCGTATCACGCACGACACCGATCAATCCCACGGCGAGGAAGCCGAAGACCACTGCCCCGAGAGCGAAGGGAACGCCCGCGATATACGCCAGCACCACGCCGGGGAACACTGCGTGGGACACGGCATCGCCCATCAGCGACCAGCCGACGAGGACCAGCCAGCACGACAGCACCGCGCACACGATGGAGGAAATCAGGCTCGTGGCGAACGCGCGGACCATGAAGTCGTAGGCGAACGGGTCGACAAGAAAAGAGATCATCGTTTCATCACATCCAGTCCAAAGGCAGCGGCGAGATTATCGGGTTGCAGGACATCCTTGGGCGAGCCGTGCATGAGCACATGCCGGTTGAGCAGCATCGCTTCATCAGCCAGCTCAGGTAACGCAGGGAGGTCGTGCGTGGACACGAAGACGGTGGCACCGCCGTCTGCAAGCTCGCGGAACAGCCGGGTCATTGTCGCTTCGCTGCGCTTATCGACGCCCGCGAAAGGCTCGTCCAGCAGCATGATCCTCGCCCCCTGGGCAATGCACCGGGCAACAAAGGCGCGTTTCCGCTGGCCGCCGGAAAGTTGACCGATCTGACGTGAGGCATAGTCCGTGAGCTCCACACGCTCGAGTGCATGGTTGACGGCTTCGATATCAGCCCGGCGAGGCCGGCGCGTGAAACCGAGTTGTCCGTAGCGACCCATCATGACCACCTCCCGCACGCTGACCGGGAAATCCCAGTCCACTGCCTCGCGCTGAGGCACGTACCCGAGCACACCGGTGCGGCGGGCAACCGCGGGGTCATCTCCGTTGACGGCGACGGTCCCGGAATCCGGCCGGGTCTGCCCCATGATCGTTTTGAATAGCGTAGATTTCCCGGATCCATTCATTCCGACGAGTCCGCACACGCGTCCCGGCGCAATCTCGAGGGATGCACCGTCGAGCGCGAGCACGCTCCCATAGTGAACGGTGACATCGTGCACGGATATCGCGGGAGTCGCATTCGACGAAACGGCCGCCGTGGCT
This sequence comes from Corynebacterium sp. UMB6689, assembly GCF_030215295.1. Classification (NCBI taxonomy): domain Bacteria; kingdom Bacillati; phylum Actinomycetota; class Actinomycetes; order Mycobacteriales; family Corynebacteriaceae; genus Corynebacterium; species Corynebacterium sp. UMB6689. Next base: position 7,113 of record NZ_JASOLS010000029.1, read on the forward strand.
GATGACGTTTCCTGTTGCACCGTGACACCTACTTCTTACCCGTCAACGCCTGCGTGATCACGTCGGCGTCGTGCTTGATCAAGTCGAGGTAGGTCGGAACCGGACCGTCTTTCTCCGAAAGGGAGTCGACGTACAGAGTGCCGCCGAAGGTGGCGTCGGTTGCATCAACTACCTGCTGCATCGGTGCGTCCGAGACCGTGGACTCGCAGAATACGGCCGGCACGTCGTTCTCCTTGACGAATTCGATGGCACGGGTGATCTGCTGCGGAGTTGCCTCATTCTCGGAGTTCACGGCCCAAATGAACCGTTCCTCCAGACCAGCGTCGCGTGCCATGTAGGAGAATGCGCCCTCGCACGTCACCAGTGCGCGATGCTGCTCAGGCAGGTTCGCCAACTCAGTGACCATGCCGTCCTGGACCTCTTGCAGCTCCTTTTTGTACTGCTCGCCGTTCTGCTTGAAGTCCTCAGCATGGTCCGGATCGAGTTCGCTGAAGGCGGTGACCATATTGTCCACGTACTTCTCCACCTCGACCGGGCTCATCCACGCGTGCGGGTTCGGTTTGCCCGCGCCCTCGTCCTCGGTGATGTCGATCGGGTCCACGCCGTCGCTGACGGTGACGTGGGGCGCGTCGACGTCCTCGACGAATTGCGCGAACCAGTTCTCCAGGTTCAGGCCGTTATCCAGAATGAGGTCGGCATCCGACGCGCGGCGGATATCAGCCGGCGTGGGCTCGTAGCCGTGGATCTCCGCCCCCGGCTTCGTCAAAGAATCCACAGTCAAGTGTTCCCCCGCGACATTCTGGGCGATGTCCTGGATCACAGTGAAAGTGGTCAGCACTTTCGGCTTTCCGCCGTCTGCACGATCCTCCTCCGGCGCGCACGCTGTGAGCGCCGCCGCGAGAATCATCGCCATCATCGCGGCTGCTGCCACGAACAGTGCTGATCGCGACTCCCGCTTTTCCGACCGAACCATTGAGTTTTCCTTTCCTGAAAATGCATTCGCCAAGGCTGTTCCATAAGTTACGCCTAGACGTACTTTTTATTCTGGACAAACTTTAGTCGGACTTACAGGAGAGTCAAGATGAATCGGCTGTGACATACGCCTCACCCCGTAGACATGAAAAACGCCCGGGGGATCATTGAAGTTCCACCGGGCGTTGTCGGCCGCGAAAGTGCGCAGCTAGCTCGAGAGGGTGATATCCACCTTCTGGAAGCTCTTGATATCGGTGTAGCCACACTTCGCCATGACGCGGCGCAGACCGCCGGCGAGGTTGTGCCCACCCCAGGTACTGGTGCTCGGGCCGTGGAGGATGGTCTGCAGGCTCGGGCTGTTGTCGCGGAGGTGCTTCACAACATCCTCGGTAGAAACCGCGTCGTCGAGGCCCCAGCCGAAGCTGAATCCACCGAAATCGATGTGCAAAGAAATCCCGGATTTCTACACCAGTGAGGTGGACGGGCGCGAAGTAAAACGTCCGCGCTATGTCGCACGCGACTACGAGGAAGCGAAACAATACTTCGAAGAGGCAATGCGTTGGCTTGCCGAGAACTTCATCCCCGGCGGCATCGATGCTGTGGCCGGAGGGGATATGAATTTTGACGAGAGCACACCGCATAGCCAGTTCCAGGCCGATAGCTTCTCCCCGAAGCCCGATGATCCGTCAAAGCTCCGCTGTAGGCCAGGTATCGCGTACAACACTGACACCTCGGTCAGGTACAAATCTGGCCCAAAAAAGGGTAAACAGATCTCGGGTAATCAAAAAATGATCGACGCGCAGCGCGGACTCCGTGAACACATGCACGCGCTCGGCTACCCAGTAGAACTGGAAGTCTCCGAACGTCACGATGAATCCCTAAACCTCGACCGCTACACGGAGCAGCAGGATCGTGAACGCGACCTTGCCAACCGCGAGGATGAAGTAGAAGTCAAGCGCCGTTCCGTACACCGCGACATGGACGCGATTGATCGTGACCGCGAGCAAGCAGCAAAAGAACTGGAACAGGCCCAGGCGGACCGTGAAGCAGCGCGAAGTGTACAGGAGAACGCTGAACAGCAGGCTCGCGAGGTTGCAGAGCGTGTGTTGCGTGAAGCACGCGAGAAGGCTGAGCAGGACGTCGAGCAGATCCGTAGCGATGCACAGGCTGCGGCTGAGCAGGCAGTAGGGCTGGCCGAAGCTCAAGCAGATGAGCTGCTGGACCGTGCCGAAGAGGTCAACAGCGCTGCAGAGGCCAAGCTCAAGCGTGCAGAGCAGGAGGCTGAAACGATCCGCAGCGAAGCACGCAAGGAAGCCGAGCGAGACGCAGAAAAGACCCGTAGCGAGGCCACACGAGACGCTGAGAGCACTCGTAGCGAAGCACAACGTGATGCTGTGGCCATCCGCAGCGAGGCCACGCGTGAGCGTGAACAGCTGGCCAACGAACGTGCAGCCCTGGACAGTGAGCGTGAAGCCTTTGACACGGAGAAACGCGCATTCACCGAAAGCCTCGAAGCGCGCCGCGCAGCTGCAGAAGAGGAAGCCGCCATCATTATCGAGGAGGCAACGCAGTCTCTGCAAGAGATTTCCCACGTAGACCGGGACTTCCTGCATGTCGAACTCGATAACGACCCTGAGATGAAGCAGCGGTATCGGGTTGCTGTTGAGCAGCGTATCCAGCAGGAACGGACCGCCGCACGCCGCCGTGCTCAGGAACGAACCAACAAGCGCCGCCAGCAGCAACAGCGCGACCGCGATGGTGGCATGGAGCTGTAGCAGCTCGCCACACGCCTTGTACGGCCCTGTAGCGGCCTAGCCGGGTGTCGCCGGGGTCAGTGCCCAGAGACAGCGCTAAAACCGCTCTAATTCAGCGAAAATCGAAGAATTAGAGCGGTTGTTTTGTGTAGCGGTAATCCTGTAGTGCTGTGAAATAGCGCGTGTAGTGGCGTGTTTGTTGTGCTGTTGATTGTGTAGTAGAGGTACGTGGCTACAGTGCCGTTAAGTGGACGTTGTTTAGTAAAGCCTTTTAGCCCCATGGATTTCATAATGCGTGCGACCTTCTTGTGATTGATCGGAGGAAAGTCCGTATCGGCTTTAAGGCTTGCAGCGATGCGTTTAGCACCATAAAGCCCGTGCTCATCATCGAAGATGCTCTTGATTCGTGCACCAATAAGAGCATCGGAACACGTCTTTAACCTGCGTTTTTCTCGGGTGTTGACCCATTTGTAGAACGAGGAGCGATTGAGCTTTAACACGTGGCACATCCGCTTGACCGAGTACTCGGTTCGGTGGTCATAGACAAACTGGAAGCGGATTACCAGCGTGTCTCTTCGGCAAAATATTTCGCGGCCTTACGCAGGATATCGCGTTCTTCACGAAGCTTCGAGACTTCTTTTTCTAGCTGGCGGATTCGTTCAGAATCAGTCGTCGCCTGTGCCTTGTCGCGCATGCTTTTTGTGCGGGCACGCTTGCCGGTGCCGTACTGCTTAAGCCAGGAATAAAGTGAGGAACGATTGATTCCTAGCTCTGCTGAAGCCGCGTGAAGTGAGAGGTCCTCATTGTTTTCGTAGAGGGCCACAGCATCACGTTTGAACTGTTCGGAGTACCTAGGCATGGTGGTAGATTACCTTTCTTCCCAACCCAACAGGGCTGGATATCAGGTGTCTACCTAACAGGGGTCAGGTCCCTTTCTCGTTGCGGTTCCCGTTCCCACCCTTTTCGCGTGCACCGCGACTCGCTGGCGACTAACGCACTTCCAAGCCCAATAGCTTGGGGCGCTCGCTACCAAGATGTGTCCGCGGCCGCTATGGGCAGGGGGCCTACAACAAAGTGGATGTACAGTTTTTCTCCCTTGTAGCGGGAGACTCTTTCCGCAGGTCATGTGGCATTCCCGGGATTTTGACGCGATGGCGTCGAAAAAAGAACATGGGGGTACCTACCTACGGCAAGACCTGACCAGCCTAGCAACCAGCTAAAACATGTCCAAATCCCTGCTCACAAGCTTGGAGCTGAGGTGTAGGGTCGGCGCCACTCAGAGCCGATCCCGCCAGCCATATCCATGACTCACACACTCACCTGCACAGCTCCACAATCCCTCCTTGTAGGACTTTGATTAGGCTTACCTTGTTCATATAAGCTTGCTCACGTTAAGATCATGGACTTTCACGCGTCAAGGAGGGATGCATGGCTATCTCTACCCCGCATGCGCAATCCCCTTCTCAATCACACCTGGGGTCTCGCGCGGACGCTACTGCGGACGCTTCTGCCAGCGCTCCATCAGGTAAAATCCCGCGTCGCCTCGTCGGCCTCGGCGTCCTTTTCCTCCTATTGCTCGCCAGCATCGTTGCCAGCATCGTGTTTGGATCACGGCAGATCCCTTTTGGAGAAGTGTCCGCCGTGTTCCGCGATCTCGGCACGGCGTTCGGCCACGCGGAGGGGCTGAATGTGGATCAGCGCGTGATCGTCGAGCTCCGCATTCCCCGCACCCTGTTGGGCCTAGTCGCCGGTGCTGCCCTTGGCGCCTCCGGTGCATTGATCCAAGGGCACACGCGCAACCCTCTCGCGGACACGGGCATTCTCGGCATCAACTACGGTGCGTCCCTGGCCGTGGTTGCCAGCTTCTCCTTGCTGGGTGTGACGCCCGTGTGGGCTACCAGCATGTGGGCGTTCGGTGGGGCCATCGCTGCTACTGCGTTGGTGTTTAGTTTGGCGTCCATAGGAGGAGGACAGGCCAATCCAATGACGCTGGTCCTCGGCGGCGCGGCTTTGTCCGCGGTCCTCAGCGCCATCATCAGCGGTTTTATCCTCACTGACGATGCCAATCTGGATCGCATGCGCTTCTGGACCGTCGGCTCCATCGCGGGCCGGGATCTCACCGTGTTCTACGGCGTGCTGCCGTTTATCCTGGTGGGCCTCCTGCTGGCGTTCATCACGGCACCGCAGCTAAACCTCCTGAATCTGGGCGATGACATCGCCTCCGGACTGGGCATCAACACCCAGCGCGCCCGCCTGATTGGCATGGCTCTGATCGCACTGCTGGCCGGTGCCGCGACAGCTGCCGCCGGCCCCATCACCTTCATCGGCCTGGTGGTCCCGCACCTCGTGCGCGCCATCACGGGCCCTGATTACCGCTGGATCCTCCCTTACTCTGCCCTGACGGGTGCGGTGATGATGCTGTTCGCAGACGTGGTGGGCCGTCTGATCGCTCGTCCGGGCGAGTTGCAAGTAGGCATCATCCTCGCGTTCGTGGGCGCGCCGTTCTTCATCGCCCTTATTTATCGACGCCGGGTGGTGGCCATTTAATGAGTTCCCTCCTTGCCCGCCCTACCTCTTCCACTATCCCTGGGCGCCCGCCATTCCGCGTGGGCTCATTTTCTGTGGTCTGGCGCCCTCGCGCGTTGACGGTGTCTCTATTGCTGCTCGTGGCGATCGTCTTGCTAGCGGCGGTCTCCATCGGCCTGGGTGACTATCCTGTGTCCCCGGCTCGTGTGCTGGAGGTGCTGTTCACCGGCCAGGGCACCCGCATTGAGCGTCTGGTGGTTTTGGATTGGCGCATGCCTCGTGCGCTGACGGCCATTCTGGTGGGCTGTGCGCTGGGATTATCCGGAGCCCTCACTCAGTCCGTGACTCGCAATGCGCTGGCCAGCCCGGATATCTTGGGCTTCACTACGGGCGCGTCCGCGGCCGCGGTCACCGTCATCACTCTGGGTGGTGGCGCTGGTGGTTTCCTCGGCTGGCTCAGCAGCATCGGCATTCCCTTGGCCGCGGTGCTTGGTGCGGCTGTCACCGCAACGGTGATGTGGGCTCTGGCGTGGAGGAGATCGACTGATTCCTTCCGGCTAGTGCTGTTCGGCATCATCATCTCTGCTCTGTTGACCTCGTATATCAACTTCCTGATGATCCGCACGGAGTTGCGCGATGCCGCGGCCGCGCAGTTCTGGCTTACTGGCTCCCTGAGCACTGCGGACTGGTCCAAGATGTGGCCCATCGCCATTGTTGTGTTGGTGTTTACACCGCTGCTGGCCTGGATTGGTCACCAACTTTTAGCCACCTTGCTGGGCTCGGATACTGCACGGGCTTTGGGACAAAACGTCCAGGGTGTGCAGGTGCTTCTGCTCGCCGCTGCCGTGGCTTTGGCAGCAGTGGCGGTCTCGGCCGCTGGCCCCATCGGGTTCGTCGCCTTCGTGGCCCCACAGGTGGCGCTGCGCTTGTGCAACTGCTCTGCACCACCGCTTCTGGCCTCTGCGCTGACCGGCGCTGCGCTACTCCTGCTGGCAGATATCAGCACCCAAACTCTTCTGCCCGTAGAGCTGCCGGTGGGCATTCTCACCTCGGCAATCGGCGGTGCGTTCCTTATTTATTTGCTGGTCCAACGGAATAGGTCAACCACGGCATGAGAAAAGATCCCACCCTGGAAGTTAGCAGTGCCGCGAACAAAGAAGGACACATGACTCAGAAGCACAGCATGAGCGCACGCGGCCTCGCCGTGGGCTACGGCGACCGGACGGTCATCGAAGGCTTGGACGTGGACTTTCCTCGCGGGCAGATCACCACAATCATCGGCCCCAATGGCTGCGGCAAATCCACGTTGTTGCGAGCCATGTCTCGTCTCCTTCCGGCGAATGAGGGCGAAGTGCTGTTAGACGGCGCCGATATCTCATCCATCAGGCGCAAGGACCTCGCACGGACCATCAGCGTGCTGCCACAAACCCCTACCGCCCCGGAGGGACTCAACGTGGCTGATCTCGTCTCGCGCGGTCGGCACCCACACCAATCGTGGATCCGTCAGTGGTCGTCCACGGACGAAGCCGAGGTGCACAAGGCGCTGGAAATGACTGGCTCGATGGGGCTGGCGGAGCGCACCCTGGATTCTCTGTCCGGAGGGCAGCGGCAGCGTGTGTGGATCTCCATGGTTCTTGCGCAGAACACGGACATCCTGTTCCTGGACGAGCCCACCACCTACCTGGATCTGGCCACGTCGGTAGAGATTTTGGAGCTGGTGCAGCGTCTACGCCGAGAGCTGGATCGGACTGTGGTGATGGTGCTGCACGATCTCAACTTGGCTGTACGCTACAGCGATAATCTCGTGGTGATGAAGGATGGACAGGTCCTCGCCACCGGGCGTCCCAGCGAGGTCATTACCCCAGAGCTACTGCTCGAGGCGTTTGCCCTCAACGCGCTAGTCATCGAGGATCCTGTCACCGGCGGTCCGCTGATCGTCCCCAAGTGACGATCAGGGCTTAGTCCTCCATCAGCTCCTGGGCGGGAGTCTTCTTGGACTTCCGCCAGTTGATCATCGCGGAAATCACCACCGGAGTCACAGACACCAGCACGATGACGATGGCGATCATGTCGATGCGATCCGCAATGCCCGGGATATCCCCCAGCAGCACGCCAATGCCGACCATGCTGACAATCCACAGCACTGCACCCGTGACGTTCCATCCCACGAACTTCTTGTACGGCATCTCCGCGGTACCAGCGGCCACGGGAATGTAGGTACGCACGATCGGGATGAAGCGCCCCAGTACCAGAGCCAACGGCCCGTACTTCAGGAAGAAAGCCTCGGCTTGTTCGAGGTGCTCGGTTATGAGGATCTTGGCGTCGGGCTTAAACAACTTGCGGCCAAAGCGGTGGCCGAGCCAGAAACCTACCTGGTCGCCCAAGAACGCCGCGACGATGGCCACGCCCACCAGAATCGGAACGTTCAAGCCCAGCTGATCGCGCAAGATTGCCGCGGTGACCAGCATGGAATCGCCGGGGAGGAACGGGAAGAGCACGCCGGATTCAATAAAGATAATCAGCGCAATGCCGCCGAGCGCCCAGCCGCCAAAGTTCTGGAGCAGGGTGGTGGCGTCCATGAGGTCGCTTAAGTGCACAGGGAATCCCTTCTAGAAAACAACTGGTCTATTCTTACCCCGGTTTCTGACCGGAATACAGGCAGGCGTGCCCGATTGCGCCTGGTTCATAGATAGTCAGCATGAAACGCAGGCATTGCACAGAAAAACCCGCACCAACTTCAACAAAGAAGTGTGCGGGTTTTCTAAGCCAAGTCGCCGAGAGGCCCGGCGTTCAAACAGAAGCGGGAATTACTCGCCGGAGTTCTGCTTGGACTTGAATGGGAAGCCCAGCTCGCGGAGCAGGGCGCGTCCCTCATCATCGTTGGTCGCAGTGGTGACCACGGTGATGTTCATACCGCGTGGACGGTCAATCTTGTCTACGTCGATTTCGTAGAACATGGACTGCTCGTTCAGGCCGAAGGTGTAGTTACCGTGGCCGTCGAACTGCTGGTCAGACAGGCCGCGGAAGTCACGAATACGTGGCAGCGCGACGGTCAGCAGACGGTCCAGGAACTCCCACTTGCGGTCGCCGCGCAGGGTAACGCGAGCGCCGATGGGCATGCCTTCGCGGAGCTTGAAGTTAGCGATAGCCTTCTTCGCAACGCGGATCTGTGGCTTCTGACCGGTGATCAGGGTGAGATCTTCGATCGCACCATTGATCAGCTTGGAATCGCGAGCAGCGTCGCCGACACCCATGTTGACGACCACCTTGGTGACGCCTGGGATCTGCATGACGTTGTCGTAGTTGAACTCAGAGTTCAGCTTCTCGCGGATTTCTGCACGGTACTCGGACTTGAGGCGTGGAGTGTAGTTTTCGCTCATCGTTAGATGTCCTTCCCGGGTCCGGATGAGTTTTCGGTCTACTGATGCCGCCACCGAATCAGCCCTTTAGTTCTCCGGAGGACTTCGCCGCCACACCCATCGAGGGCCTGAACATACGGGCTGCCGTGGCAGCAATGCCTCCCGAAGTGCGGCCCAACCTGCGGTGGTACACCGTGCGCCACCTCGACAAAGCCCGCGGCTTGCTGGCGTTTGACGTCGCTACGCACGGGGTGTCTGCGGAAGATGTCCACTCCACCTCCGGCCCAGGGCTCTCGTGGTGTTTGTCCGCACAGCCGGGCGACCCTGCTGGCTTGTGGACTTGCCAAGGCCTGTGGCATCGCGAGCACCGCACACAACTACTGGTGGCAGATCCCACCTCCCTGCCTTCCATGCGCGCGATCCTAGAGTACCTCGCCACGCTCTATCCCGAACAGCTCGCTTCCACGCACGTCATCGCGGTCACCAGTACCGATTCCGATTCAGAGCCCCACCTGGAAGATTGGCGCAACCGTCTAAGCAGCCTCACCCGGATCTCCGCACCTTCTGACGGTTATGCGCAGGCCATCGCCGAGCATCTCGCCAACATTGACGTTGAGTCCTCGCGCAATCGACAGCACAAGCCCCACCCAGACGTGGACTATGTGTGGGTCGCCGGGGAGGGGGATTTCTGCAAGGTGGTGCGCTCCCACGCCATCAAGACTTGGCAGCTCAACAAGGACAACATCCTGTGGTGCCCTTATTGGTTCGTCGGCAAGGCTCGCCCCTAGCGTGCATCCGTTATCCCCGTGAGTGCCCGTCCCCTAGCCAGCAACAGCAAAACCGCCCCAGCACGTTCATGCGGGGCGGTTCGGCGGTTGATTCAGACTACTTCGTGGCGTCTGCCAACGGCTGCTCGATCTTGTCCAGCAGGTAGTTCAGGCTCAGCACGGTCTGCCATCCGAAGGCCTTTTCCAGGTCGCCTTCCAGGTAGACACTGTGTCCGTCCTTCACGGCGGGCAGCTTGCCCACGATCGGATCCTCGGTCACAGAAGCCTTGCTCTGCTTCGGAGAGTAAGACAGTTGATCCCACACCAGCACGTCAGAGTTGATCTGGTCTGCGTTTTCCTTGGAGACCTCACCGTAGAACTTGTCCTTGGTGATGCCCGCGTAGGCCGGGTTGATCTTGAATCCCAGCTCGGTGAAGAAGCGGCTACGCGGATCGCCCTCGGCAAAGACAGCCAGGCTCTCGTCGGAGACAGTGGCCACGCCGAGTTCCTTTTCGGCCCATTCTGGGTGGCGGCCCTTGAGCTCTGCGAACTTCTCCTTGACCTGCTCCACCTGGCGCTTTGCCTCTTCAGGCTTGCCCACGGCCTGCCCGATCTCTTCCGTGGTCACGTCCCATGGTTGCTGTAGTTCTTCGTATTCGCCCTTTTGTACGACGACAGGGGCGATCTCAGACAGCTTCTTGTACGTGTCTTCATCGATGTCCGAGTACACAGCCACGATGAGGTCTGGATTGTCCTTGGCGATGGCTTCCGCGTTGACTTCTGTGTCCTTGTCGATCCGAGGAGTGTCGCCCTCGATCTTGTCATTGGACCAGTTGCCCGCAGCCTGACCATCCGGGGTCATTCCGTCCCAGTACTTCACGGAGACAGGAGTAACTCCCAGCGCCAGCAGTGCGTCCTGATCCGTGTAGCCCAAGGAGACCACGCGCTGCGGGGCTTCCTTGATTTCGGTGGAGCCGTAGCGGTGCTCGATGGTGGTGGGGAATGCGCCCTGCTCGGCGTTGACTGCCTGGGAGTCCCCGGAATTTCCGGACTGGTCATCAGTCGAGCAAGCGGTCAGTGCCGCGCCCAAGGTCAGCACAGCAGCGGTGCTAACGAGAATCTTCTTGAGTGTCATTTTTCTCCGTTGTTACTGGTGACGGATTTCCGCGCGAGGCGTGGCCCGTACACAAAAGGGAAAGGTCAAACCTTTGGTTGGATATATCCAGCCCTATGTCCAAAGAATTCGGTGGCGGTCAGTTCCGAGTTGTCGTCGAGACGAACACGATCCAGAACAATCGCCGGCGCCGGCACGTTGGCACGGGGCGATCCACAGACCACCGCGATTCCTCCCTCGTGAGGGATGGTGACTCGGCCGGGGGTTCCGCCGAAGCGGCCCTGCGAGACGTGCGCGGAAAGCACGCGGACGCGCTGGCCTCGGAATTCAAAGTAAGCATTGGGGTACGGGTCGGACTGCGCCCTGACCAGCAAGGCGATATCTTCCGCAGGTTGGGTGAAATCTATGCGAGATTCCTGCTCGCCGCGCTTGTGGAAGTACGTAGCGCGGGTGGGATCTTGAGGTTGCGCAGTGGCGGTGCCTTGGGCGACGTCACTCAATGCGCGTTCCACGAGGGGCTCGATGAGGTCGATGGTCTTGGCCACGAGATCCGTGGTGGTGTCCTGCGGACCCACGGGGATCGCGCGCTGGGCAACGATGGGTCCGCCGTCCAGCACTTCATCCATCTCGTGCACAGTGACGCCCACGTGAGTTTCCCGGTTCAACAGCGCCCACAGGATGGGCGAAAATCCGGCGTACTCGGGCAGGAGACCATCGTGGACATTCAATGCGCCGTGCTTGGCCAGGCTGAAAACCTCGGGAGGAAGCCAGGTTCGCCAATTGTTGGCCACGATGATGTCTGGTGCAGCATCGCGCAACGCCTCAATGACGTCTTGACCCACGCGCTCAGTGACACACACCTGGAGCTCATGTTCGCTGGCGAGCTCCTCAACGGAGTCTGCCCACATTTGCTCATAAGGGTGATCGCTGGCAGGGTGCGTAACTACCAAAACTACTTCATGACCAGCATTGATGACCGCAGACAACGTCCGGTGTCCCCACGACTGATAGCCGAAAACAGCAACTCGCATGCAGGGGATGTTAGCTTAGGTTTACCTATGTAGTCAATGATGAAAGTGGCGCAATTTTCATGCCAGACTCCCCGGACGTGACCACCCTTCACCGAATCTCGGTGCCCGCGGATGCGGAAGCCCTCGTTTTCCCGGACCCCTACCGCTCGAACGTCGAGCTCACCGAATCGATGTCCACCGTCGATGTGCGCATCCCGGCGCACTCAGCAGTGACCTATAGCTTTCAATCCGGCGAGCTGAAATATCCCGATCCACATAACGCACACGGCGCAGGCCCACAGGCGAGCCTATTGAGCGGCGATTCTGTGGACCAGACACTCTGGCCGCCTCGCTCCCCAGAAGTCATCGCGGACTTGCCCGGCGCACGCCTGTCCATCGACCGGAAGGTATTCGGCAGGCGCTGCACCGCGCGCCTCGATGACCGCGGTGCGGATACCACCGTGGTGTTTTTGGATGGCGATGACTGGATCCATCTGCATGACCTCACGGGCGCACTGGACCGGGCAGTCACGGCAGGGCTTATCCCCCAGATCAACCGCGTCTTCCTGCCGGCAGCCAAAGACCGCAGCGAGGAGTACACCTCCCAAACATTCGCCAGCGCACTGGCCACCGAGCTACCGCCGATCATCAACAGCAGCCACATAGTCCTGGTGGGGCAAAGCTTCGGCGGTCTCTCCGCCCTGCGCGCAGCTCTTACGGCTTCCACCGAAACCACGCCTGCAATCAAAGGAGCCATCGCCCAGTCCCCTGCCGTCTGGTGGTCCGCTGACCGTTCTGCAGAGCTCGCGGACACGCTCTCGGACGGGCCCGCAGGAGGCGACATTGCCGCACAGCTCACTGGCCCCTCACTCGAAAATCCTACGGCTCACAGTGGCTCCGGTCTGGCACGCATCGTACTGACGTGCGGTGCAGAAGAGCCGCCCATGCAACGACACGTGGATGCAGTGGCCGATGCCCTGACACGCCGCGGCTTTCCCACCACCAATCACCGCACGCCCGGTGGCCACGACCCTGCGATGTGGCGCCACGGGATCATCCCGGCACTCGCCGAATTGCTGGGCTGAATCTACGAGCGCGCCTCCACAAACTCCGCCACGCGCTCGACTGTCCGCAGACCGTAGAATTCGCGCACGCCAACCTCCACTCCCAGCTCTCCACGCAGCAGTGCGCAGAGCTTGATGACCGCCATGGAGTGCCCACCCATGTTAAAGTAATCAGCATCCACCGGCACGTCCTCGGGCTCAATATCTAGCGATTCGGCAAACAGCTCCGCCGTGATCTCCTCGGTTTCGTTCGCCGGTTCGCGGCCCTTCTCCGTGATCCTTTCTCCCTCACCCAGTGCAGCAAGGTCGGTCTTTCCATTCGACGTCACCGGCAACTCATCCACGATCGACCATCGATCCGGGATCATGTAGCTGGGCAGTTCCTCGCGCAATGCATTACGCACGCCAGTCAGGAAACTCTGCCGCTCCCCCTGGTCCGCATCGCGCAGTTGTGGGGCCACGAGGTGACAGGCCAGGAGTGTGGCGTCGGATATACGAACAGGAACGGTCACGCAGTGGAGGATGCGGGGATCAACGCCGCGGGACACGGCGGCCGAGACGTCGCCGGGATCCACGCGGTGACCACGAATTTTCACCTGATCGTCGCTGCGTCCGAGGTACTCGAACATGCCATCCGCACGCACGCGGACGATGTCTCCCGTGCGATACATCCGCTCACCCGGGGCGCCCCACGGGCAGGCGACCATGGAGCTGGCGGTGCGCGCCGCGAGCCCATGATACTCCTGCGCTAAGCCGCTGCCCGCGAGGTAGAGCTCACCCGGCGCTCCTGTAGGAACGGGGCGCAACCACGGGTCCAAAACGAACGCCGCCGTGCGATCCACCGGCATTCCGATCACGGGCGTGGCGCTCTCATCCGTGCCAGCACCCAGGGCGTTGATGGTGTACTCGGTGGGTCCATAGAGGTTGTATCCGCGCACGTCATCGGCCTTTCGCAAGGTCTCCCACACGCCGTGCGAGACAGCCTCGCCGCCCAAGAGCACCAGCCGCGGGCGATGCGCGCCGGATTCCAGCATCCCCTCCGCGAGCAGCTGCTCGGCAACGGTCGGGGTGACGTTGATGACATCCACCTGATGCGCGCGAATGGCCTCAACCATGGCCGCAGCATCGCGTCGCAAATCCTCGGAGAAGATCCGCACCTCGTGGCCTTCCACCAGCCAAAACAGCTCTTCCCACGACATATCGAAGGCGAAGCTGATGGCATGCGCGATCCGCAACGTCCGCCCATCGGCAGCAGCTGGGGCGAAGATCTTGCGCCGGTGATTGTCCAGCATGTTGTGCAGCCCGCGATGCTTGATCACCACGCCCTTGGGCTTGCCGGTCGATCCGGAGGTGTACATCAGGTAGGCATCGTCCCCGGGCACCGCCGCAGGCGTGTGGGTGGTGGCGTGGGAATCGGCAGTGGTGACGTCGACGCAAGGAAGCGCACCGATCCGCTCCATGCGCTCCCGAGAACTCGAGTCCACCAGCGCGGCTGCGGGCTGGCTGTCCTCCACGAGGACCCGGAGCCGCCCATCGGGGTGCGTCAGATCAAGCGGCGCGTAGCGCACCCCTGCCCACAGGGCTCCCAGCAGAGCCACCACCGAATGCGCGGAGCGCTCCACCGCAATGGCGACAGTATCGCCGCTGTTCACGCCGCAATTCTTGATCTTTTCCGCAATGTCGGAACAGCGAGCAATCAGCTCACCGAACGTCCACTGCTGTGCGTCATCCGCTAGCGCGATGCGATCTGGGAAGCGCTGGGCGGTGTCCTTGAGCTCATCCGCAATGGTGCGGTCAATGCCTTCGGCCTTCTGCCAGGAAGCCATCTGCTCCGTCGTGCTTTGCGGGGAAGAATCCTCCGCTCGGGCTGGCGCCAACTGGGCCAGCTGAGCGAGCGGGACCTCTGGTGTGTCCACAAACGCGGTCAGGACTTCGGTCGCGGCCTTGAGCACGGAATGTGCGAGGGACTCGTCCACCACGTCGTGGCGGAATTCCAGCTTGATGCCCAGCTTCGGCCCCGGAGTGAATACCCAGGTCAGAGGGAAGTGCGTGGAATCTTCCGCGCGCTCCTCCACAACCCCGTGGCGTTCCCGAAGTTCCGCTGCTGCCTGCGGATCGAGGAAGTTCTGCACCACCACCATGGAATCGAACAGCGTGCCTACCCCCAGCTGCCGCTGGATGGCGCCGAGGTCCGCGGAATCGTGGTCCATATCCTCGATGCGCTGGCGATAAACATCCTGGACCAGTTCTTCTATGCTCTGGCCGGGCCGAGCTGTCACTCGCACTGGCACTGTGTTGAGCAGCACTCCCACCACATCAGACATGGCGGGGTCGCTCAAGGCATCGCGGCCACTGACAGACTGACCAAACACCACATCCGAATCCCCTGTGACAGCACCCAAGGCCACGGCCACGGCTGCGTTGACCACGGAGGTCAACGTCACGGCCTGCGCCCGGATCTTTTCCTGCAGTGCGCCGGTCAGCTGCTCGCTGACCTCGGCAAACACCTGGCGAGGCAACTCGCTACCAGCGTGCTCTGAAGAGATATCCGCGGCCTGCGGGGCAACGAGCGTGGGCTGAGACAACGTCTCTAGGCGATGTACCCAATAGTCGCTATCTGCCTGCTCTTTGCGAGTGTCAACGGACTCGAGCAGGGCGTCAGCAATAGAACAACCGCGAGGAACCAACTCTCCCGCACCCTGCGTGCGGGCCTGGCCGGACCTCAACGTCAGCCTCTCGAGGAAGGTTTGCAGCATCACTGCACGCGACCAACCATCGACCAGAACCAGGTGGTAGGTAAGAAGCAGCGTGTCGCCAGGCTGTCCGTCACTTCGGCCGGTGACGATGGTTGCCTTCGCCAGCGGCACGGATGCGAGATCGATGCCCGCGCTGCGATCAGCGTGCATGATCGCCTCGAGATCCCCTTCGGTGGTCTCGACGGGGAGGTCAATGCCCTGTCCACTCCACGGCAAGTTCTGCACGGGTTGGCCGGAAGCATCGGTGTGGAACTCCGCGCCCATGGCTGGATGCACGGTCACTGTGTCCCGGAAGGCTTCCACCACGGCCTCGGCATCCAGTCTCCGGTCAAACGTCAACGCAGTCTGTGCAACGTAGGCACCCGGTGCTGCCACCTGTGACTGGAACCAGATTCCGCGCTGCAGCACGCTCAGCGGAGCGCGGCGTCCTGAGGATTGCTCGCGGCTGACGTGCTCCTGCAACTCGCGAGCAACCTCGCCGATGGCGCTGCGCAAACGCTCGGCGGAAATCACCGCATTCACCACGGACAGCTCCATGCTTACGGCCCGCTCGCTAGACCACACATCGGCCTCCACCAGGTAATCCGTCCACTGGCAGGCGGCATCGCCCGGCGCGTGGAGGACAGCGCCAGTCTCTCCCCGTCCGAGGTAGTTGACCAGGATCTGTGCCCCATGGGCCAGGGTTCGCTGCCCTTGCGGGTGTGTGTATCGCAGTGCCTGATAAGTGCGGCGGTCCGGGGCTGTGCCGTCCTCGTGGAGCGCGCGCATTTCCGCTGCGGCACGTGCTGCATCCGCTGGATCAGCCAACGGGATTTCCACCGGCGCGATGGTGGTAAACCATCCGAGGGTTCGACCATAGGAATGATCAGCCGGACGTCCGTGGCCTTCTACGTCCACGGCCCAGCTCCGCGCGTCCGTGCCCATTGTTCGAGCCACCGCGACGGTCACCAGTCCTGGGCCTGACCCCCGGAAAGTAGACACCATGGGGTGGTGAAATTGTGGGGCTTACTTTAGCGCATTGTTACGCTGCGT